>JAXHVA010000056.1:0-27519 GCA_034189035.1 Thermodesulfobacteriota bacterium | reverse complement strand
AATCGGCGGGAGTAGTCACCGCCGGCGCCTTGAGCTCCTTCAAAATGCGTCTGACCCGCTGGTAATATTTGCGGGGCGAGTAGATCTGTTGCATGATGACGCGATAACCATCGATCAGCTTATCCAGGCCCATGGCCGGGATGATATTGGTTCGGCCATCCACGTTGTCTCCGGAAAACTCCGTGCAGACGCGCCCTTCCCGCGCAAGGCGCTCAAACAACCGGGTCCCCGGAGGGGCCTGGAGCATGCCCACCATGGCCGTTACAATGCCGCTTTGCTGAATGAAATCGATCTGGCGCTGAAAAATCGAAGGCGGATCGCTGTCGAAGCCGACGATGAAGCCGCCCATAACCTGCAATCCGGAGCGGTGTATTTTTTTGACATCCTGGAGCAGATCCCTGTTCTTATTGTGCGTCTTGCAGCATTCGGTAAGGCTGTTCGCATCCGGCGTCTCTATGCCGATAAAAACCGAATCGAATCCGGCTTCGGCCATCATGGCCATGAGTTCGGGGTCATCGGCTAGGTTGATCGAGGCTTCCGTAAAAAATAGGCACCCTTTTTTATCCTTCCGCCATTCGATCAGGGCCGGAAGCAAATGCTCCTTAAGGCAGCGTTTGTTGCCGATAAAATTGTCGTCCACAAAGAAAATACTGCCGCGCCAACCCGCCTGGTAAATGGCGTCCAGTTCAGCGAACACCTGTTGCGGAGTTTTGATGCGCGGCGTGCGGCCAAAAAGCGCCGTGATATTGCAGAACTCACAGTTGAATGGGCAGCCTCTGGAGTACTGAATATTCAGCGAGGCATAGCGACGTGTATCAATCAAGCCCCACAGCGGTATAGGGCTGCGGCGTATATCGGGATGCTCTTTTGCCCGGTAGAGTTGTTTCGGGCATCCGTTGGCCAAATCCGCGATAAAGGCCGGCAGCGTGGCCTCGGCCTCGTCCAAAACCAGGTGATCCACCTGATCGGAGTTGTCCGGTTCCGCTGTAAAAAGAGGTCCGCCGGCTACGACTTTCAATCCCTTGACCTTGCACCGGTCGATGACATGAACGGCCGACTTGCGCTGAACCGCCATTGCGCTGATGAAGGCCATGTCGGCCCATGCCAGATCGTCGTCGCCAAGAGTGTCCACGTTCAGGTCGACAAGGCGTATTTGAAATTGTTCCGGCAGTAGGGCCGCGACCGTGATCAGGCCAAGCGGTGGAAAGGCCGATTTCTTTCCGATGAAAGGCAGCGCGTAAGAAAAAGACCAGAATGTATCGGGGAATTTGGGGTAAATAAGGAGAATGTTCATTTGATAAGGCTCCTTTGCCCGTCGGGGGGAGATTTATTTGATTTTTTACGGTCTCTGATCGAAAGAACGGCATCCATTCCCTCTGAACGGGAAACCGTAAAAATCTGAATATCCAACGGTTCACATAAAAGCGCTTTGGTTCCCAACAAAACGCTGAACTGGTGAGACGCCATATGCTGATCCAGCGCTTCACGGGTTTCCCACTCCCCCAGCAGGCTGAAACGGTTTTTGTCTTCGATATCGCTAAAAACGCCGAAACTTAAGCAACCCGCCTTCTTTGCCGTCGGTTCGATCATGGCCAAAAGGGTTTGCATGATTTCCAGCTGCTTTTCCGGGATGACGTTCATGGTGGTTCTAAAGACAATCATCTCTTTCATGGAGAAACCTCTGTTGCGTTTTGATCTCAAGTGGACGAAAAGGCCGGCCCCGGCCGCTGTACGGACTACGATCCGGATGGGCAGCAATGATGTGTTCATAAAGTGCGAAGGCTTTAGGAATGTCCTTTGCCGCGTAATGTGCGTCATAAGCCGATGCATCCCGCTGGTCTGCCTCTGTGGATAATTTATTATTTCTCATGTCTAAACCTCCCATTTCACTGCGAACGGGCGATCGAATCGCTTGGGTGAAAGCCACCCAAAAAAGAATATTTGGGATTTTATCTTTCTATTGTTAAGAGCAACCTTCATGCCAAATCTTAACTGTAGGATTTTTATATCCCATCATGCTGATTTACAAAGAGAACAGGTTTAGAAAATACTCACAGGTCTGCTATGATTTTCCGTGGATGTCGGGGTCATATTTAACCAATGGTTATATATGGCCCTTTCGAAGGTGTTTCGGTGCGGGATAGAAAGACGACAAGGTAACCCTCGATGTTAGGGCAAAAGGGGCAACCCCTGACACCGGATAAACGTCAAGTGCCCGCGGAATCAGCTCCGTTTCCAGTCGATGCAGGCGTGTAATAACTTTCGAGGAACGGTCGTAGGCCTGCCTGGAACTTACTGCTTAAAGCAATTTTCCAGCGTGAGCCAAGAATAAAAGAAAAGGCGAACTGGCTTTTAGGTTCCAGTTCGCCTTCGTTTCGAAAAAGCATACTTGGCAAACAGTTAAACTATTGAAATAACTGGATTATTTTCTGGCTCCCCGGGCAGGACTCGAACCTGCGACCTAGTGGTTAACAGCCACCCGCTCTGCCGATTGAGCTACCGGGGAGTATAATAATGAATCAATAAAGTAAAATAGATATATTACCTTTTTTTTCTTTTTTGTCAATGTTTTTTTAATGAATAACACTCACTCAGATGCCATGCGTTTGTAGGTCTCGTATCTTTCTTTTACCTCTTGTTCCGCTTTTTTAAAGAGGGTTTCTGCGCTTTCAGGAAAGGTCTTTAATAGACTTGAATAACGGACTTCACCCATAAGAAACTCTCTGAAATCACCTGTTGGCTCTTTGGAGTCGAGGAGAAAGGGATTCTTTCCTTCCTCTTTGAGCTTTGGATTGTAACGATACAGAGGCCAGTACCCTGATTCCACGGCGAGTTTTTGCTCATGTTGGCTTTTCCCCATGTTTATCCCATGGTTTATACATGGAGAATAGGCTATGATCAGAGATGGCCCAGGATAGCTCTCAGCCTCTGCTAGGGCCTTGATAAGCTGATTCTTGTTTGCACCCATGGCCACTGAAGCCACATAGACATAGCCGTAGGACATTGCTATCCTTCCCAGATCCTTTTTGGATATCGGCTTTCCGCTGGCAGCAAACTTGGCAACAGCCCCGGTAGGGGTTGCTTTGGATGATTGCCCCCCTGTATTGGAATACACCTCCGTATCCATTACAAGTATATTGACGTCACGACCGAGTGCAATAACATGATCCAACCCGCCATAACCGATATCATACGCCCACCCGTCTCCTCCAAAAACCCATATCGATTTTTTTACAAGATAGTCGGCCATATTTAAAATATCAAAGAATACTGGATTGGACTCAACCTGAGACTCCAGAAGGTAGGATTCGATACGCTCCCCTATCTTATCTCCATATTCTCTTGATCTGAGTGCGTCATTCATATTCTCAAGCCACCCCTGAAATGCCTCTTTTAGGTCTTCCGGAATATCCTTATTCATGGCCTCACGAATTATCTGGGCAAGCCTTTCCCGTCTCTGGCTTACGGCCAGTTCCATTCCAAAACCATACTCGGCATTGTCTTCAAAGAGGGAGTTTGCCCATGCAGGGCCATGTCCCTTTTCATTGACCGTATAGGGACACACAGGGGCAGATCCTCCATAGATGGAGGAACATCCAGTAGCATTTGCAATAATCATCCGATCGCCAAAAAGCTGCGTTACGAGTTTTACATAAGGGGTCTCTCCGCATCCCGGGCAGGCTCCTGAAAACTCAAATAGAGGCTGTTTAAACTGGCTGCCCTTCATAGAGGCTGCCGGCATCAGTTTATCCATGATTGGCAACTTCGTTGAAAATCTATGATTGGGAATCTGGATATCTGTCTGCGTGGGCAGGGATTTCATGATCAAGGCCTTTTCTTTGGATGGACAGATATCCGCACAATTTCCACAGCCCACACAATCAAGAGGGCTGACCTGGATACGGTATCTTAGACTTTTCAGTTCTTTTCCAGTTGCCTCAATCGTTACGAAGTCCTTCGGGGCATTTACAAGACTTTCCTCAGATGCAAGGACCGGTCGAATGGCAGCATGAGGACATACAAAGGAACACTGATTGCATTGGATACAGTTATCTGGCTGCCATTGAGGCACATTGATTGCAACGCCTCTTTTCTCGTATTTTGTAGTGCCTGTAGGAAATATCCCGTCAGGGCTGAAAGCACTGACAGGAAGACGATCCCCTTTCTGTGCTATCATAGGTCGCATTACGTCCTTTACAAAATCAGGCTCGTCTTTTTCAATGTAGGCCCCATGACCCGCATTGATCCAGGTCTTTGGAACCGCTATCTTATTGAGGGCGTTTACCGCCTTATCAACCGCATCGATATTCATCTTTACAATATCATCCCCCTTCTTCCCATACGTCTTTTTAATCGCGTCCTTCATGTACCGTAATACCTCTTTGGGGGGAATCACATTGGCTATCTGAAAGAATGCAGCCTGCATAATCATATTGATACGCGCACCCAAACCGAGTTCTGAGGCGATCTTAACTGCATCGATATTATAAAAGTTCAGATTTTTTTGCGCTATGGTTCTCTTCATATGATCTGGAAGCTGGGCCTCCATCTGCTCAAGGTTCCATGGGGAGTTAAGAAGTAAGTCTCCTCCCTCCTTCATCCCTTCGAGGACATCATACTGGGTAATAAAAGCTGGATTATGGCATGCAATAAAGTCGGATTTCGTCAATAAATAAGGGGATTGGATCCTGTTAGGCGAGAACCTCAGATGAGACATGGTTATGCCTCCGGACTTCTTGGCATCATAGGCAAAATAGGCTTGGGCATACATATCTGTATTCTCTCCTATAATCTTTATCGCGTTTTTATTGGCGCCAACAGTTCCGTCTGCACCCAAACCCCAGAATTTACAACGTATGGTCCCTTTTGGGGAAGGGTCTATCTCACAATCAGTGTCAAGGGATGTGTATGTGACATCATCAGTTATACCGACTGTGAAATGGCTCTTTGGTCCAGATGAGCGAAGATTATTAAAGACTGCCTTCACCATTGTAGGGGTGAAATCCTTGCTTCCAAGGCCATAGCGTCCGCCTGCTATGACAGGTGCATCCACTCTGTCATGAAAGACAGTACATACGTCCTGAAAGAGAGGCTCTCCAAGGGAACCTGGAGCTTTGGTCCTGTCCAGGACGGCAATCCTTTCGGCTGTGGCCGGGACTGCCCGTAAAAAGTGCTCTTTTGAAAAGGGGAAGTACAACCTTACCTTGATAAGCCCAACCCTCTCACCCTTTCCGTTCAGATAGTTCACGGTTTCTTCAATAACATCACAGCTCGATGCCATGGATACAATGATCCTGTCTGCCTCTGGATCTCCAATGTAATCGAACAGGTTATAACTCCGGCCAACCAAATCCCCTACTTTTTTCATTTCGTCCTGCACAATATGGGGAACCTCATCGTAAAAGGAATTTGCAGCCTCCCGGTTCTGGAAGAATATGTCTGGATTTTGAGCTGTTCCACGAAGTTGGGGATGCTCCGGATTCATAGCCCGGCTTCTAAAATCATCGATCGCCTCCCAGTCCAAAAGCTGGGCCATGCTGTCATAATCGATGACTTCTATCTTCTGTATCTCCGACGAGGTGCGGAATCCATCAAAAAAGTGAATAAAAGGAAGACTTGCCCGAATACTGGCAAGATGGGCGACCAGGCCAAGGTCCATTACTTCCTGGACAGAGGCCGATGCCAGCATACAAAAACCGGTCTGTTTGGCAGCATTGATATCCGAGTGGTCTCCAAATATAGACAGGGCATGGGTAGCAATGGCACGAGCTGATACATGAAAGACCGTTGGCATAACCTCCCCGGATATCTTATACATATTTGGTATCATGAGCAGCAAGCCTTGAGATGCAGTAAAGGTTGTAGCCAGTGCTCCGCAAGAAAGTGCACCATGAAGCGCACCTGCAGCACCGGCTTCTGACTGCATCTGTACTACCTTCAATACTTGGCCGAATATATTTTTCCTTCCATGGGCAGCCCATTCATCGCAGTACTCGCCCATACTGCTAGAAGGGGTAATGGGGTAGATTGCTGCTACTTCACTCATTGCATAGGCTACATGGGCTGCTGCTTCATTTCCCTCTATGGTCTTCTTTTTCAAATTCACTTTTTACATCCCTCCATTTTGATCTTATTTCCTCCATTAGATATCTCTTCTCCCTTCAAGGGCCTTACTTAAAGTACTCTCATCCGTATATTCAATATCTCCCCCTACAGGTATCCCATAAGCGATACGAGTCACCTTGATGCCTAGGGTTTTAATCATCTTAGCAAGGTAAATAGCTGTTGCTTCACCTTCTACTGAAGGGTTTGTAGCAATGATAACCTCCTTTACATCTCCGTTACAAAGTCTATTCATCAGTTCTTTTATCCTGATTTCTTCAGGGCTGATCCCGTCAAGAGGTGAGAGGACGCCTTGTAAAAGATGGTACTTCCCCTTATAGTTCCCTGTCTTCTCTATCGCTAAGAAATCTGCTGGTTCTTCAACGACACAGATTGTTTCAGAATCTCTGTTCTTATCCTCACATATCTTACACGGGTCTTTATCAGAAAAATTAAAACAAACAGAGCAAAAGGAGGTCTTCTCTTTTACATCGATGAGACTCTTGGCCAACTCTTCAGTCTCTTTTCTTGGGGAATTAAGAACATAAAAAGCAAGACGGGTAGCGGTCTTTTCTCCTATTCCAGGAAGTTTTTTCAGCTTTCTTATCAATTGATCGATAGGGTCAGTATAAATCGGCATTTTTCCTTTATGAGTTATTTTATAACGTAATTATGTTAATCCTGGGATCTTCATCCCACCAGTGATCTTGCTCATCTCCTCTGCCATCATCTCCTGAGATCTTTTGATACCCTCGTTTATTGCAGCCAATACAAGATCTTCCAACATCTCAATATCATTGGGGTTCACAACCTCTGGGTCTATCTTTATAGAAACCATTTCCTGCCTGCCATTTATAACTGCTGTAATCATCCCTCCTCCTGCTGATGCTTCTACGGTCTTGTTGGCCATCTCTTCTTGTATCTTCCCGATCTTTTCTTGCATCATCTTCGCTTGTTTCATGATATTTCCAAAACCCTTTGTCATCTGTTACCTCCATTATGAAATATGATTCGATTACTCTCTTGATTTGCTTTACTTTTAAATAATTGACTTGAGTCTATACCTGATTGGACACTAGCTTGTCTTTATCTCTGTAATCGTACCCCCAAAGATACGGATTGCATCCTTAACCATTTCGTTGTTCAATGCCTCATAACGCCTGTTTTTTTCCTTATTTTTCTTCTTATCGCCTGTTTGCGAAATGGACGCAGTTTCGGTGTCTGGGGTTGTTTTCGAAATATGTACCGCTACCTCTGTTTGAAAGAATTCTCTACATAAATCTACAAGATCTCTTTTGTTCTGTGCCTCTTTTAACTTATCAAGATATATAGAGTTTTCCTCGAATCCGATATCAATCTTTTCATTGTTTACGTGTTTAGGACTCCCTATTTCAACGATAGAGGCCAAGAGTGGTCTTTTTTTTCTTATAAAACCGATTAATTCCTGCCAGGCTTCTTTGACGTTTGAATACTCTACAAAGGGTTCTTTAATAACTTTTCTTTTATCATCCGCTTTATATATGCTCTTCAACGTATTGCTGGCTGACCTTTTTGAAGGAGGATTTAAAGATTGGGATTTCTCAACTTGAATATCTAAGTCATCACCTTCGTTTTCATGGAGGTTTATCAATCTTTTTTCTATAGTATCGATCTTGTGTAGTATATCATAGATAGAAAGCAGTGGTTTTGTATGTGCCATGCTTACCAGGGTCACCTCCATGATCAGTTTAGGAGTTGTTGATTTTATGATCTGATCTTCGTTATTAGCGAGGATCCTAAAAAGATACTGAATCTCATCGACACCTACCAATGCCCCCTGTTCCCTCAGATCCGTAATTTCATTTTCCGGGAGTTCCATTAACTTCGAAGGGTTCTCGCTCACCTTAACGACAACCAAATTTCTGAAATGTTCTAAAAGACCCTTATAGAATTCTTTGATATCATATCCATAGTTGTAAATATCCTCAATAGTATCAAGGCAGGCCTGGGGGTCCCTCTTTATTATTGAAAGAGAAGTCTTATAGAATATTTTTCGGTCGATAATCCCCAGTATCTCGACAATGTGATCATAGCCAATATCCTTGCCTGCATATGATATGGCCTGGTCCAGGATGCTTTGCGCATCCCTCATGCTCCCCTGTGCTTCACGTGCGATCAATGCCAAGCTCTTATCATCGATACTTACCTGCTCATCTAATGCTATCCTTCTCAGTTGGGAAACGATATCCCCTGTAAGGATCCTTTTAAAATCATAACGTTGACATCTGGATAGGATCGTCAGTGGGATCTTATGGGGTTCTGTGGTCGCAAATACAAATACAATATGACCCGGAGGCTCCTCAAGGGTCTTCAATAAAGCATTGAAAGCGCTATTTGATAACATGTGAACTTCATCGATTATATATACCTTATACCTGGTCTTTGATGGGAGATACCTTACTTTTTCCCTGAGATCCCTAATGTCATCGACACCTGTATTCGATGCTCCATCAATCTCTAAGACATCCATAGAGACCCCGGCTGAGATATCCTTACAAGACTCGCATCTGTTACATGGTCTTGGGGTAGGTCCTTCCTGACAATTCAAGGCCTTTGAGAGTATTCTTGCTACAGAAGTTTTCCCCACACCTTTTGAACCGGCAAATAAAAAGGCATGGGCCACTCGATTACTCGTAATTGCATTTATAAGGGTTTTTGTTACATGCCTTTGACCAATCACTTCTTCAAATAGCCGAGGTCGCCATTTTCTGGCCAAGACGAGATAAGACATTAAAGAGACTCCCTTATAAAGATAAACGAATTGACTGCCTGTCGAGTGGTGAAAAATCCTCAAGAAAAATAAACCGTAATTGTTTAGCTTTTTAAAATGAGTTGCAAGAAGCGGCGGTCAAATTTTAATAGGTGTAGTTGTCTGAGTGGGATGCGAATTTTACACGGATTAAAATTTGACTACCGCTTCTTGCTTGCTGATATCTTCTTATTTCATAAAACTAAACTACTATAAAAAATCAGGTTTTTAGGTTACTCATTTTGGCGAAAGAGGAAAATATTCATCTTCATGAATCTGAGTCTTTGCGCCTGTTATGACACAGGGGAAAAGGGCGTGTATTGAGGGGGATTTCCAAGCAGATTAATTAATGATAGCTGGAATGCCCTGCGGCACACGAAAGAGGTTACTACCGCTGCTTCCTCCCGGACCTGACGGGGTTTGCAACTCTTCGTTGCGCAGGATCCAGCTATCAAATTTGTATATGTCTTTGGCAAATCGTAATGGCGGAGAGAGAGGGATTCGAACCCTCGGTACACCTTTTGGGCATACACACGATTTCCAGTCGTGCTCCTTCGGCCTCTCGGACATCTCTCCAAAGTATATGAACCTGCCCTTTTACCGAATACCTTCATCTGCCCCAAGGGCAGTCAAGAGCTTTCCCCTCTTTGAACTGGAGTAGAGCTTCTCATTTCTGCAAGGACACTAAAAAGAAGGGGGTAAGATTATGGCGGAGAGAGAGGGATTTGAACCCCCGGTCCCAATCTCTTGGGACAATTGATTTCGAATCAACCGCCTTCGACCAGACTCGGCCATCTCTCCTTCAAACCTTGCTCTTTCGTCGCGCCTTCGTTGCCGGAAGAATGATTGAATACTCTCCCGACACTCTTTTTCCAGAACCCCTGAGGAGGTCTTGATTATATGGTTAAGCCTTAGGTCTTTGGGGATACAGTATAATGATTCGACTGCACCGCCTTTCGGATCTTTAGCACCGTAAACCAAATGGCTAACTCTAGCATGGATAAGCGCACCAATACACATGATACACGGTTCTATTGTTACATATACTATCGTATTTAAAAGACGATAGTTCCCTAGTTTTCTACTTGCCTCTCTCAGGACCAGAATCTCGGCATGTGCAGTAGGATCATTTCTGAAGATAGACTCATTATGAGCCCTTGCAATTAAATCCCCATTTGAAGATACAATTATAGCACCGACAGGAACCTCACCTTTTTGGGCTGCAAATTCTGCCTCTGCCAGCGCTTTGAACATGTATCTTGTATGTGTGTCGATGCCTCTATTCATTGTCGATACAGCAGGCAATTCTCTATTTTTTTAAGTATATAAAATTTTATAGCATAAATACACTCCACTCGCAACCTAAAAAGAGAAGATTTAAATGAATATTTGGTAACTATGAGTCCAATTATGCTTTAAATATTTTTCTCCTTTTGACTTGAGTCATTCAATAAATAACCCCTTTGATTAAAAGGTGTTATTCTCGAATTGACTTAAATAAAGACAATTTCTCCTTGAAAGTAAAAATTTTTTTGGATAGTATACCTCTAAAAGGAGGGCTCTTTAGACGAGTAAAAAAGGGTTTTATCGAGATCCTATTACCTTTATAGCCGGACTTTTTTATGAATCAACTCTATTTTTAAAAGGAGAAGGATTAAAATGAAATGTTTGAGGGCATTGATTATTGTCAGCACAGTGGCGTTGTTATTACCGGGTATTGTATATGCTGAAACAGAAAAGTGGAGTGATGTAGCAGAGCTTTCTTATGTTAATTCGGGTGGAAATACTGAAGTAGAGACCCTTGCCGGAAAAAACACCTTGAAGTATGAGTTTACAGAAGATACAACCGGAACATGGAAGGCGAGCATGCTCTACGGGAAAACTGACGATGCGAAGACAGCGGAGCAATATGCTACAGAGGGTCGTATTGAGTACAAATTAACAGATCGGGTTTTCTCTTTTGTAAATGGAGGATGGTTAAAAGACGAGTTTTCCGGTATTAATAAACGGTACTATGGAGGTGTCGGTTCAGGCTATAAAATCCTCACTGGTGAAGAACATTTTCTTAATATAGAAGCAGGGGTGAACTATGTAAAGGAAGAGTACATCGATGGCTCTGATAGAGACTACATGGAAAGTCGCCTCTTTGCAGGGTATGTGTATCAATTTTCAGATAAGGACAAATTTTCACAAACAGTGGAATATCTGTATGATTTCGATGAATCCGAAAACTACTACGTCATCTCAGAGACGTCGATCATCTCCGCCATGAATGATTCTCTCTCTCTTAAGGTGAGCTACTTTTTGAAGTACGACAATATGCCTGTTCCTACATCCCTGGAAAAGACCGATACGATCTTGACTGTAGCAATGTTGGTTAACTTTTAACAGACAGTCTGTCAAATGAAAGTCTCGGCAGATAGCTTAGGAGATAAAGCATATGATGAAAACTTACTTTGCTTTTGGCCTTTTATTTGTTTTTTTACTCGTCCTTTCAGGGTGTGGAGATAATCTCCTTGAAAGCATATCAGATGATGACTCAAAGGAGGCAAAACTCGAAGATGGCAGGATGGCCCTCAATAAGGGCAATTATGACAGGGCGCTTTCTATCTTGGGAAAGCTTAATCCGTATAACCTTGAGGTGGCTAAATATGTATGCTCAGCTTACATGGGAAAGGCCGGATTCAATACGTTAGACCTGGCAGAAAAAGCTGCGGAGCTTCAAGATGAGGGAAAGGAAGGCAGTTTTGATCTGGTCGGGTCTCTCTTGGATGATGATGGAATGATTTCAATTGATTATATAGTAACTCATATCCAGTTTGCAGGTTATGCTTTAGATGTTTTAAAAGACTTGCAGCAAGCCAAAGGGGAACTCAATAATGAACTTAAGGCATTGCTAGGAACAGCAGCAGCCTTACATGCAACATATACTCTATTAGAAATAATACAGGAGGACCTTGCCATAGATGATATCCCCGCTACAGAAGAGGGAATAGAAACTGCGTATGAAGGAAGGATCTTTGACACAAGCAGTATCAGTGATGATGAACTCGAGGCGTTGAATCTCGATATGGGCTATATGATAGAGGCAGTTGAGGCGATGCTAGAAATAACCGGGGCACAGACACAACAGGAGAATGACCTCGCAGATAACTTCGATGAATTTGTGAATAATATTGATAGCAACAGAGACGATCAAGTCAGCAGGGACGAGATAGGATCCTATATAAATAATATGGGCACTGAAGTTGATTTTGGCATAACAGAAGACTTTAAAGGCTTCTAAGAGGAGTTGTATTCAATGGTCATGGTCCGGTTTTATCCGCCGGCTCAGGGACTGAATTGAGGAATCAGGAGGTTATTGAATGAGAAGGTTTTTCTTTTTTTTCTTTTTGTCACTTTTCCTTGCCCCTGCAGTTTATGCAAAGGAATATCCGGCTCTTTTAAGAGGGATTCGTCCCTTGGGGATGGGGGGTGCCTTTACAGCGGTGGCAGACGACGAGAATGCAATGTTCTATAACCCTGCAGGACTTGCCAACCAGTCTCTATGTATTGAAGTCATAAATCTATTAACAGAATTCACCGAAGACAGTATCGATTTGTATGAAGACATTGAGGAGACAGACTTGGATGACACAGCAGAGGTAGTGGATCTTTTAAGGAACTATGTCGGTGAATACGAACAGCTGAGGATTGCCCTTTTCCCAAATGTGATATGGAGCAGAGATGAAGTAGGGATAGGAGTGGCGGGTTTAGGGCAGGTAAACCTTACATTGGAGATACATAACCCTGTATGGCCTCAAGTAGAAACCCGGCTTGTCATGGACTATGGTGTGCTTGCGGGTGTAGGCATTGAGATGCCTATTGAAGACCTTAAAGTAGGAGCCTCTTTGAAAGTCATAAATAGAGAGAGTTTTGTAGAGACATATACCGCTGTGGATATAGCAGCTGAGGATTTTGAAGAGAGGATAGAGGATGATCTGAAGTCAGGGACCGGATTGGGCATTGATATAGGTATTATCTATACGGAAGATTACTCTTTAGCAGATGTATCCTTTGGTGGAGTCGTGCAGAATATACCAGAGATGGAGATGGATGAAGCGGAAGATATAAAGACCCAGGTTAATCTTGGTATTGCGGTAAAGCCAAATCTTGATTCTGAGTCTGTCAGTGTTATCTTCGCCTTTGATTATATGGACATAGGGAATAGAATTGGAGAAGATACTGATTTACCAAAGAGACTTCACCTTGGTGCAGAGGTAAATCTCTATGAAAGGCTTGCTTTTCGTGTGGGTTTCAACCAAGGATACATAAGTGCAGGGTTTACCCTTGATCTGTGGATATTGAGTCTTGACTTTGCGACCTACGAAGAAGAGGTAGGCTTCTATACAGGACAAAGAGAAGACAGAAGATACGTAGGACAGATAGCTATTGGCTGGTAATATGTAATAATAAAGCAATCAAAAAGGAGGGCAAACTTATAAAAGTCTTAAGGTCTGTAATCGTTATTGCTGTGGCTGTCGGGATCGCTGTATTGTTAATCTGGCTCAAACCAAAACCGAAAAGGGAACCACCATTAGAGCAGAACCTTCTTGTTGAAGCCATAACAGCGAAGGCATCTCTTGCCTCCATGAAAGTAGAGTCGTACGGCACAGTAAGACCGAGTCAAACCCTGAATTTGGTCTGTGAAGTGAGGGGCAAGATTGTTGAGATGTCTCCCAGCTTTGAAGAAGGTGGTTTCTTTAAGAGAGACGAACTTCTAATCCGTATTGATCCCAGATCCTATGAATTAGCAGTGACCCAAAGAGAGAAACAACTGAAGCAGATTGACGCAGAACTCGTACGTCTCGATCAAGAAAACAAAAACCTTAAGGTTATGCTGGAGATTGCCCATACAGATGCAGGACTAGCCAAAGCGAATTGGGAGAGGTTTAATGCCCTTGCAAAACAAGAAGTGATTGCATCGAGCACACTGGATCAGGCAGAAAAGAACTATCTTTCGAGCAAAAGCAAAATGCAAGAGATAGAAAACCTGATCGCCTTGATCGGCCCGAGGGCAGATCAACTACGAGCCCAGCAAGAACTAATAGAAGTCCATCTTAAAGGAGCCCACCTTGATTTAAGTCGAACGAGGATCGAGGCGCCCTTTGACGGTTGGGTACTGGAAAAGAGGGTCGAAAGGGAACAGTTCGTAAATGCAGGAACAGCCCTTGGTCGCATCTATAATGCAAGGAGCCTGGAAGTTGAGGTGCGTATCCCTTTGAAAGACTTAAAGTGGCTCGGTGAATTCCCATCCACAGGCGATCAAGTTCAGTTTCTTCCGAAAAATCTTCTTAATGGTACAAGAGTTCAGGCAAAGATCATATTCAACAGTACGGAGAAGCCCTCTATATGGGAGGGACATCTTAAGCGCATCAAGGCTGAAGTTGATGAGAAGACGCGAACCCTGCCTTTGATCATAGATATTTTCCCCCTAGAATCGAAAAACCAAAAGTTGCTTCAATATCATCCCACCCCAGGCATGTTTGTAAATGTTGAACTCATAGGGAGAAAGATAGAAAAGGCCTACCTTCTGCCCAGGCATGCGATCCACGCTGGTAATCTGGTTTACATTGCGAATGATAATAAACTGGCCATTCGAGAGGTAAAGGTGCTTCGAAAATTAGACGGGTTTGTCTATGTTACTGAAGGTCTGAATGACGGTGATTCTGTAATCACTACCCCGATTCGAATTCCAAAAGAGGGGATGAAGTTGCGTTTACCACATACACAAGGTGAATAAGAGTTTGAAAAAATGAAGCCTCTTGCCAATTGGTCTGTAAGAAACCATGTAACTGTAAACGTATTAATGATACTCATTATATTAGCCGGTCTTTTATCTTTGTACCAGATGCGCCGGGAGATCTTTCCCCAGTTTTCCCTCAATTATATCATTGTGACAGTGCTTTATCCTGGAGCGAGCCCAGAAGAAGTAGAGGAAGGGATTTGCATTAAGATCGAAGAGCAAATCAAGGGGATTGAAGGAGTCTCTAAGATCATATCCACTGCTATTGAGGGACAGGGATCGGTTGTTGCTGAACTTGATGTAGACAATGACCGAGAGATCCAGGGCATACTCGACGATGTAAAGACAGAGATAGGCCGTATTGATACGTTTCCTGAGGATGCTGAAAAGCCTGAGATCATTCGTCTTGTTAACCGTGAGGATGTAATCAATGTCGCAGTATTTGGGGATGTACCTGAGCAGCAACTCCGGGAGGTGGCAGAAAGGATCAGAGACGACCTCACCGATACCAAGGCCATATCACAAGCAAATATCTTTGGTGTCAGGGACTATGAAATATCTGTTGAGTTGTCTGAGGACAACCTGAGGCGATATGGTCTTACATTTGATGATGTAGTTTTGGCTCTTCGAACCTCGAGCCTCGATCTTCCTGCAGGAGTGATTAAAACCCCAGCGGGGGAAGTCCTCATCCGGGTGAAGGGGCAACGTTATATTGGTGAACAGTTTGAGGAAGTTCCTCTTATCACTCACCCTGATGGGACCATTGTCCGTCTTGGGGATGTTGCCGATATTGTCGATGGATTTGAGGATACGGATCAGTGGGGTCGGTTCAATGGAAAGCCTATGGCTATGGTTCAAGTAGCCAGAAGCAATGACGAAGACATCATAGAGATTGCTCGAAATGTCAATGATTACGTTGATGCTAACAGAAACCTGATGCCCGATAATATAGAGCTTGCGATATGGGGAGACTTGTCCAAATTGGTTCAGGACAGGATCGATTTGATGGTAAAAAACGGAAGCCAGGGAATCTTTTTGGTCTTCGTATGTCTTGCACTTTTTTTGAATTTTCGTCTGGCCTTCTGGGTGGCCTTTGGAATCCCTATATCATTCATGGCCGCATTCTTTATCCTCGGCTGGCGAGGTGATACGATCAACATGATCTCTTTGTTTGCATTCATTATGACCGCCGGCATCCTGGTAGATGATGCGATCATCTTCGGAGAGAATACCTATTCCCATTTTCATCGAGGCAAATCCCATAGCCAGGCTGTGATGGATGGTATGGGCGAAGTGGGATGGCCGGTTGTAATAGCAGTTACTACCACTATTGTAGCATTTACGCCCTTAATGTTTATCGCAGGCATTATGGGTAAATTCATCTTTATACTTCCTGTTACTGTCATTACGATACTGATCGCCTCTCTAGGAGAGGCTCTCATTATCCTCCCTGCGCACCTGAACTTTGCCCTATCAATGACATCCAAGGATCGAAAGCCTCACAATCGATGGTATGAATGGCTTGTCTTTAAAATGGATGAAGCATTGCACTTTGTCATCAATAATCAATATGCATCTATGATCAGGTTTGTAATCAAAAACAAATATTTTGCGTTCAGCATCGCTTTGGGTACTCTTATTATTGCAATAGGGTTAGTAATAGGAGGCTATGTACCATTTGTACTCTTTCCACGAGCTGAAAGTGATTGGATATTTGCAGAGGTGAGTTATCCTCTGGGCACACCAGTACAGATCACAGAAGAAGCCATAAAGAAGCTTGAAAATGAGGCCCTTTCTTTCAACCAGCTTTATAGTTCTCGTATGAAAGAAGACCAGAGGGTAATAAAGAATATCCTCTCTCTAGTTGGACAGATACCCAGAATGGACTGGAGGGGAGGCGAGAAAGGTGGACATGCTGGACAGATATTTGTAGAACTCCTCTCCTCAGAAGATCGGACAGAGGTTTCTGCATCTGAGATTCTCAACCAATGGCGGGATTCTGTAGGCGAGGTTCCAGGTGTTGAAAAGCTCTCATTCTCTGTTTTGCACGGTGGGCCGGCTGGAAATCCGATTGAGGTACAGCTCATAGGCCATGATTATGATGTGTTAAAGAAAGCAGCATTAGAAATAAAAGAAGAGATCGCCTCCTATCCTGGGACATATGATATTACTGACGACTTTAAACTGGGGAAAGAGGAAAAGAAACTACGTGTAAAACCGGATGCAAAACCTTTGGGTGTTTCACTCTATGATATTGCAAGACAAGTTCGTCAGGCCTTTTATGGTGAGGAAGCGCTGAGGATTCAGCGTGGTCGTGATGACTTAAAGGTAATGGTCAGATATGCAACAGCGGAAAGGAGACGTCTCAAAAGTATAGAGGATATGAGGGTAAGGACACCCAAAGGGCATGAGATCCCTCTTCATGAGGTGGCTGAGATAATAGATGGGAAGGCATATTCAGTTGTGAAGAGGGTTGATCGAAAAAGGGTGATTACCGTTATCGCGGATATTGACCAGAACAGAACAAACGCTGCTAAGATCGTCCAGGATCTGGAAGAAGGATTCTTGCCTCAGCTTATGAGGGCTTATCCTGGATTAAGCTATCGTCTGGAAGGAGACGAGAAGAGAAGAAAAGAGTCCATTGACAGCCTAAGAAGAGGATATCTGTTGGCACTTATGGGAATCTATTTACTCTTAGCAACACAGTTTCGCTCTTATATACAGCCGGTGATCATCATGATTGCAATCCCATTCGGTCTTATTGGGGCAGTCACTGGCCATTTGAGCATGGGTTTTGATTTGACATTGATAAGCCTCTTTGGGATGGTTGCTGTAACTGGTATTGTAGTCAATGACTCCCTCATCCTTATAGATTTTATCAACCGTGCAGTAATGGAGGGGAGCCCATTGGAAGAGGCTGTAGAGACCTCTGGTAAGGCACGCTTTAGACCTGTGATCCTTACATCGGTCACCACAATTGCAGCACTTTTACCTTTGATGCTTGAAAGAAGCTTTCAAGCCCAATTTCTTATCCCAATGGCAATAAGTATTACGTTTGGACTCTTGGTTGCAACATTTTTAACTCTCCTGCTTGTCCCTGCTCTTTATCTGATTGTAAAAGATATGAGCCGTCTTTTTGCCAGATTCTTTGGGAGTGTGAAATTGCCAGAATAACCTAAGGGTATAAAGGCTGTTTTCCGATTATATTTACAATCGGATGTATATAAGATTATTAATAAGAAGGGTATTGAAAGAAAATATTATAGATATCATAATGAAAAAAAGAATATTCTATTTTTTATACTATTGGTTTCCCGTATTATTCTTATGTCTGGTCATCTTTATCCAATCTTCATATCCTGCAGTTGAAGAGCTTCCCAGATTTCCCTATGTTGATAAATTGATTCATTTTTTAGTATATGCTTTACTTGGGAGTTTGTTCATAAGAGGCTTCAAGAATTCAAGGTATAAATATAATGTTAAATTCATAGCGATGACAAGTATCCTCCTGACGGGACTTTATGGTTTAAGTGATGAAATCCATCAGCATTATGTATTATACAGGACTGCCGATATATGGGATGGACTGTTTGATTTTTTTGGAGGTGTATTCGGAGTGTATACATATGAGATACTTTCAAGTAAGTCCTCCAAAAGAAGTGAAAATTAAGATATCCTCGGTAGTCATGTTGACGAGGTACCTAGATTATCTTCGTTAGTAAATATTCAAATAGAAATGAACAAATGAGGGCAAAAAGTCATCTTACAATATCCCACAGGCATTCTCACGGTGCCATAGATCCGTCTTTCTTTACAACACAGCGGGGAATTTGGGCTGTAAAGGTGTCATTCTTGGGATTGCTTGCAACAACCGTGTTTCAAGCGATCGTCGTACTCTTTTCAGGGAGTATAGCACTCCTTGCAGATACGATTCACAACCTTGGTGACGCCGCTACTGCGATACCTTTATGGATTGCATTTAGGTTGGCAACATGGAAACCCACACAGCGGTTTACTTATGGCTATGGCCGTGTTGAAGACTTAGCTGGTATAGTCATAGTCGTAATCATATTATTCAGCGCTTTTTTCGCTGGTTATGAATCTATTGATCGCCTGTATCGCCCACAGGAAGTTGGGCATATCGGGGCTGTCATCGTTGCCTCAATAGTGGGTTTTTTGGGCAATGAAATTGTGGCAGTGTTTCGTATCAGGGTAGGTAAAGAGATCGGCAGCATTGCCCTTGTAGCAGATGGCTATCATGCCCGTATAGATGGTTTTTCCAGTCTCGCTGTCTTCTTTGGTGCTGTTGGGGTTTGGATGGGGTATCCCCTGTCTGACCCTTTTGTCGGTCTTGTTATCAGTGCTGCGATCTTGCGAATTGCATGGAATTCCGGCAAATTAGTATTTACGCGTTTACTCGATGGGATTTCTCCGGAGGTTATCGATGATGTCAAAGGAATAGCCTGTGCTACGAAAGGTGTCAAGGATGTGACACAGGTCCGTGTAAGATGGTTAGGCCATCGGATTGTTGCAGAGATCAATATCGCTGTTAACCCAGAGATATCTGTAGAAAGCGGGCATCGGATTGCAATGGATGTAGAACACCGCCTTTTGCATTCCTTGCGCTACCTCTCTAGCGCAACGATCCATGTTGACCCTATAAATGCGTCAGGAGAAGAACATCATCTCAAAGAAAAGCAAAAAGGCAGTACCCTCCACCCTCATTTGCAATAATCCTTTTGATATTATTAATAAAATAACACTATGATTCAATAAGAGCACTACCATGGAGAATAAGATCAAAAAAGAATTCCTAGAATGAAGAAGCTGGTTTGATACCCAATGGCCACTTTTGGAAAAGAATCATTCACCATCTAAGGTATTCACCTCTCTTTTTTAGCTGGAAGTTAAATTTCTACGTACTTATCCATGTTGCGGCTATCCAACCCTCAAAATCGATTTTGGTATCAAATATGCCCGATATGTTGGTAGGAAGATGATGGTCAAGATGACGGCGATGCAGACGAAGTTACAGGTGGTCCTAATTATGACCTCTCATTAACAAAAGCTCGAAAGTCTTTTGCAACAAATGGTCTATCGCTCAATAGAGAGGATGATAGATTTAAAAAAATCGGTAAAAAGACCTATGAGTATAGAAATCAGACAATTTTCGCCTTTCGTGATTTACAAATTTCTTCGAATAACAAAGACAAAAAAAAACACAAGTGCGTGCTGGTTAAAAAATTACTCAAAAATGCCACAAACAACATATAATAATATTTTTTACGCCGATTGCTTAGCAGTGTTTGAACCCATGAGTTCGCTATTAAAAAAATATTTCTCGATCGATACTGTCTAACGACCATGCAAGGACCTTCCCTGTGTTGATCGATATCGTCTAAAGTAGTCGATGATCCTTCCAATATCGCCTCTCAATAATGCGTTCACTCCTCTTGTTGCGACTCTCACTTTATTGCTCAAAAAGAAGAGAACCCCATAAAGTCTTTTCTCTTTTGAATCATGAAAGATATCCACAAATACGTCTTTTGATAAGAGTCTTAAAAGCCATCTTGGAATGATTGAAAACCCCGAGAGATAGATAAGATAGTTTAAGTATGTCCCCTTTGGATATGCAAAGGGTTTCCTGCAGACCTCCGATATTTCATCCTGTAAGATCCCTTCTTGAGTCGCCTTTTCATTGAGCTCGGTCCCTGGGAAGAGTATTAAAGAAGATATGGAGAGTTTAAACTTTCCCGGTAGCATCAAGATCAGTCTTAATGTCTCTAATACATCGGCTTTTGTTTCCCAGGGGTTATCGAGGATTATATGATAATAGGGAGGAAGCATCTTTGACCTGTATCCATCGATTAAACTGGCAGTATCGATCACCTTCTGATTCGACTCGAGGCGTCTATACATCTTCTTTATCCTATGGCTTCCACTTTGAATACCCATTTCCGTATGGTATAACCCCGCGTCAACCAAGATATCCAACTTCTGTTTACTTGCGGTTGTCGGGCTGCACTGCGCATGGAAGGGAAGGGCGATTTTCCTCTTATACTTGTCTCTAAACTCCTCAAAGTATTCGACCGGTGCTGCAAAATAGGTGTCATCAAAAAAGCTGATCAACTCGATATAGCTGAACTGACGAAGGATTTTTTCAAGTTCATCGATCACATTGTCGACTGTTCTTCTCCTGAGTGTCTTCATTGCACTGCTAGCACAGTAAGAACAACGATGCGGACACCCCCTAGATGTCATAGTTCTGTATGTAATCAAATTCCTATTTTTAAAGTAGGGTATCTTTACGAACTGTTCTTTCATTACATCATCATCGACACATATGATATCCTCACTTTTTGACTCAAAGACATAATGATCTTCCAAATCATAGTCAACATAAGGAACCTGATCGAGATCCTGTATGATCGTCCCTTGCTCATTCTCCTTTATTTTTCCATCAACCTTAAACCAGCAACTCTTTATGTTTGTATAGTCCTCTGCCTTTGAGATCTTCTCGCTGAGTTCAACTAGGGCATGTTCTCCTTCCCCAATGCAAACGATGTCACAGTATTCCAAACACGCAGAGGGACGGTGTGTGGGATGGGTTCCGCCCCATATTATGGGTGTATCAAACCGCCCCTTAAGGTATTCTGTAATCTGAAGGGCCCTGTCTATGTACTGACTCATAAAAGAGACTCCGATCAGGTGTGCATCGCTGCATATCTCGGCAATCTGGGCTAATGTTTTTTTAGAATACCGGTATATATAACTCGCATTGAAACGGAATAGTTCTATCCCACCCGGCAGGAAGATAATCCGGGTAGTAATCCCTTCCTTCTTCAATACCGAAGAAATCGATCTGACACCAAAGGCATTGATATCCGGCGGTGTTGGCGTTATCAGTACAATGTTCACTTATACCTCCGCATACAAGGGATCATGCACTCCATCCATCTCTATCTTTCTTACTTTGTAGAGTACCATAGCAAAGTGACAGGGGTATCTGGCAATATAATGAGAAAATATCTGTGCGAATCTTTCGGTATCGTCATTAAGGGCACTCTCCTCGTCTCTTTGGTTTGAGAGTTCCATGCCCGGTTCCAATATGAGCCGGTGTCTACCCCTGGTGGTTCGAATTACAAAAGTGGGTATGATTGTAGCGCCTGTCCTCTTTGCCAGCTCAAAAGGGCCTGGCGAAAAGAGTGCCTTTCTTTCAAAGAAGTTCGTTGTTACCCATTTTGAGCTATCCCTTCCATCAAAAGCAATCGCTACTATTTCATTGTCTTTGAGGGCTTTGTAAACAGGCCTTAAGAACTTATCTGCCTGCATAAAATTGATAGGCAACCGATCCGCCTCCTTCTTTCTCCACACCCATAGCCTTTCAGCAATAATAGAGCCGTGTATCTGCTTTCCAACGAGCTGGTTTACCTTATACCCCATGTGCCCGAGAAAAGGTAGGGGTAAAAGAAAGGATCCAAAATGAGACAACAGTAAGATCACCCCTTTCCCTTTCGATAATGCCGAGTCAAGATTCTCTATCCCTTCAACAGTCATTAAGCATTTTATCCTTTTCTTATTCATAGCGCCAAAGAAGACGGTCTCTACCTGTCTTTCATAGTAGTTCTTAAAACTCATCTGAGTGATATATTCGATTTTCTCTTCGTCGAATCTGTTTCCAAAGAGCAGTCTTAACTCATCTTTCATCCTATGCCTGGCCCTTTTATTATAAAAGTAGATGACCCTTCCGATGACCCTTCCCATATAAGACAAAAAGCGCCAACCTGAGATAAAAAAGACGAAATAGCCCAGTTTTCCTGAGAACCTAAAAACAGCATCTATCATTAGAGTAGTTATTCTTTTCATAGTTTATCTCAACAGATGATCTGTAAGCCTGTGAGTTTCCTCCTTGCCATTCCAAAGAAAATACGCCGTCTTACCTTTTTCAAGATTCGATAAAGCTCTTTTGAACTGATTTCGGATAAGGGATAAGGAGACGTGTATACATCGAATTTTTCCCAGTCTATCTTTTCCACACAGTATCTTTCTTTCAAATATCCCAATAGATCGGTTCCCGGGTGGGGACAGACAATGTCGAATTGGACGGATTCGACGCTGAGTGAAAATGCATAATCTATCGTTTCTTGTATATCCCTCTTTGTCTCTCCAGGGAACCCGAGCATAAAAAAGGCTCGTATATCGATCCCCGTATCTTTTATCTGTTGAACTTTCTCGAATATTTCCATGGTCATTGCTTGTTTTTTTATTCGTTTACGAATCGCATCAGAGCCTGTCTCTATGCCGACATTTATAAATCTACATCCTGCTCTTTTCATCGATTGTAAGGTGTCTTTATTTAAGGAAGTCAAACCTTGATATCCAATACAATCCCATGCAATATGTAGATTGTTTTTTACTATTCCTTCACAGATTTCAGTAACAATACCTTCATTTTGTGTAAATCGTGTGTCCATAACAGCAAGATGCCTGACATTGTATTGATCATGTAACAGCCCGATCTCTTCAACGACTGCTTTTGCGCTCCTTGATCTCACCTTTTTCCCGTTTATTTTATATGCAGCACAGTACGTGCATCTTGAAGAACACCCTCTGGTAACTATAATTGGCGCAGTGTTCCCGTGTACTGGGCCTCCAGGAATACCAGGCGCCTTGTAAGTCTTGGGAGTCATTAAATCCCAAAGGGGGATTCCAAAGGCATCCATATCAGAGACAAAAACAGGTGAATTTGAATGTATTGCATCTCCTTCTCTCCACACGAGGCCTGGTATTCCCTTCAAATTCTGTGAAGTATTTTTCCTTTTCTCACCGATTAGTTGAATCAAAAGAGGCAGCCCTATCTCAGCTTCTCCTCTAAAGATAAAGTCACTCTCAGGAAAGTCGCTCATGACTTCTTCCGGTTCACTCGTCGAGGGGTGAGGTCCTCCAAGTATGATAACAGTATGAGGAGATACAGATTGGATGATTCGAATTGTCTTTTTGGCAGCAGCCACATCCTTAGTAAATACCTTAATGCCGATAATGTCAAAGGAATTTTCTTGTATATACCTTTTAAAATCCTTTACAGATGGGTCCATATTCCAGCTTCTCACGGAGACATTATGACCAGAGTTTCTAATTGCCGTGGCAAGATAACCCAGGCCCAGATCCGGGAACCGGGGGATTCGGCGCATCAGGGATGTAACCGGAACCATTAATAGGACATTTTTTCTTTGCATTTGACACTAATGAGCTGTTTTTCTTTTGATTTTCATTCAATATATCCGAGATCACGAAGCTGTTTTCGTAATCTTTCGGTCTCATCTTTATTGTACACTTCGCTGTCTATATGTGATTCATCCTCGTCTTTTATATAAGAGACGGGATTTTTCTTTAAAAAATCAGGGGTAAATACATCTTTCAATACCCGACCATCATAGCTTTTTGGAACCTTGCTGTCGAGTAGATACAAGAGGGTTGGTGCGACATCGATAATATTGGCACCTTGGACAGCCTCCCCTTTTTTAATGTCTTTCCCATATGCCAGAAATACCCCTTCTGGTTCATGTATTCCTGACCAGTTGTTTGAATCGACGATAATCTCTCCTTTATCACTGAGGTGGTGAAGCCTTATCTCTTCGCCGACTATTGAAAAGCCCCGTCTAAAACTCAAGACGAGATCGGGTGCTCTTTGGATGGATTCATCAGCGAACAACTCCTTCTTTTTGTATACACGATCAACGACCCTTTCTTCGGTCTCAGGGTCTCTAAGATTCAATAAATTAAAGCGTATTTCATCACATAGAATATCGTACTCTTTTATAGAAACGATTCCCTGTGGGTCTCTTCCTTTGAGATTTATAAATATATTTCCTGCGGTTCCACTGAAAAAGGCCTTTGTCTTTTGCCAGTCTATCTCTTTTTGCAAACGGTATTTTCGCCTTTTGATAAGAGATTTAAGCCTTAAAGAAAGAATATTTGAGAAGGAATCATCCTTAAATGTAAGATACCCCTCTGATTCCAACCAGTTATTCAAAAAAATAACGCGATTTAAACAGCCAAAACCATGGTCTGAAACAATGACAAGATCCGTATCATCATCTATGGTCTCTAATAACTCCCCGATCGCTTCATCGATCTTTTCATATACCCGATGGATAACATTACTGAAGATACCTTTTTGATAGTTTTTATGGGACCTATCCATGTACTTCCAGAAATAATGGGATATCCCATCCGTATCGAGAAAGAATACCATTGAGAAGTCGAACTTTTCCTTTTGCCACATATATTTGAATAGATTTACTCGATAGTCGATTTGGTTAAAGATACCCTGTATATATTTGTTTTTTTCCGAATCAGAGACGGAGAGTTTTCTCAAGTCTGCTTCTGGAACCGTACGATACTGCCCGAACATATTCACCATCTCTTTCGCAAATTCAGTCGGATACGTATAAGACCTTACACTCGTATCTGGTGGTGCACCGAGACCGGAAACCATATACCCATTTACCGGGTCAGGAGGATAGGTCATAGTAACCCCTATGATAAAGACTCTCCTGTTTCTTTTACTCAGGTCCATCCAGAAGGGCGTTGCCTTTCTGTCTTTTGCGCTGTTCATCTTGAATCTATACGTGCCCTCAATTTTCCCTGAAAAGTCGAATATCTGATGTTTACCCGGATTCTTACCCGTCATAAATGATGTCCACGCAACCGGGCTGACAAGAGGAAGTGTAGAGTTCAAAACACCCTTGACCCCCGTATCCATTATCCTTGCAATATTTGGAAGGGATCCATCTTGAACAAGGGGATCGATAACCTTAAAAGTGGCTCCGTCAATACCTATAACCAATACCCTTTTTTTACTCATTACTCTTGCCTCAAGCCATTGATATTCATAAAAGGGTTCTTTTTGCCCAATTTCTGTGAGCCTTTTTTAATTTTTTCATAGCTGTTTCACGTTTTAAAAAAAGTTATTAGAAGCGGTGGTCGAATTTTAATCCGTATAAAACTCGCATCCAAGTAAGCATAAAGAAAGAACAGAACATCACTATTCAATTTAGTAGCTTCATTATTAACTCTTTCAGAGAGTAAATGTAAAGTTGCCCCCTTTTCTTTTTAACATTCACTAAGGAGCTCAGACAACTACACGCATTAAAATTCTACCATCGCTTCTAGTTTGCTCATATCTTTTTTATAAAGAGCTAAAATTCTGCCATTTCTTTATTTTCAGGGGAGATGTCTTGTCTATTTTTGTAAAAAACATTTTTAATAATACTGATTTCTTCTTGCGATAATACCCTAAGCAAATGCATTGATAATAAATAGAGCAGCAAACCAATACAGAGTCTCAAGATCAGGGTAATGATATTATTGGGAAAACTCATAAAGATTGCTGAAGATGTAATGAGTACTGCTATTGCTGTCTTTGTAACAATGCCCAAAATATTTGTTTTTACCCCTTGTGTGTTTATAAAGTATGAGTTCATGGCGACAATAATAAAGTATGAGATGAGTGTGGCAATACTGGCACCTATATAAGAATAATCGGGTATCAACAAAACGTCCAGTACGATATTTATCATCAAAGCGGTAGCTATGCAAATCGTGTTCAAAAACTGCCTGCCGATTGCAATGATGAACAGGCTCTGGAGTGAAGACAGGAAAAGAAAACAGACGGTTGGGGAGAGTATTTTGAGTGAGATTGAGGCATGTGCAAAATCGCTGCCAAATATCATCGTGATTAGAGGTTTCCCGCCTATATAAAAGAAAGTTGACGCGAATGCTCCGGTAATAAGCAAAAATTTATACGCCTTTCTGTAATATTGATAGAGAAGCTCGTTTAAGGGTCCATTGGCATTACGAGACATGACCGGAAAAAGGGCGGAAGAGATCGATACTGCAAAGATCTGCATCTGTGTAATCAACCGATGAGGGGCCTCAAAGAGGGCAATATCCGTCTCATTTCCAAACCATTTGAGCAAAAACACATCCACTTTAAAGATAAGGGTGATCAACAAACTGGATATCGCAAGCGGGAAAGACTCCCTTATGATATATTTTGTAAGAGGAAGATTGAAATGGAATCTTGGTCTCACAAATTTTCCATAAAGCAATATTGCACAGATGAGAAGATAGACGATTGAGGATAAAAACCTCGCATAAAAGATTGCTGTAAAACCGAGATCATATAGGACAACAATTACCACGAAAACGAATGTAGTGAGTCTGTGAATTATAGTGGCAATGAATTCAAACTCCATTCGCTCAAATGCCCGTATCACAGAAAGGTATGTTTGGCCCATAGACATAGCAAATTCTGTTGTGATTGCTATGATAACTGCCAGCTTGATATCGTGATTCCAGGAAGAAAACAGAATCACCATCAGACCGGCCACAGTGAGTAAAACAATCGAAAAGACAACCTTTGTGGCGATCGTAGTCCCTAAATATCTATCTGCAATGTATTTTTTTTTCGATATCTCCCGGCATATAATACGGTCAAACCCAAAGTCCGTTAACGGTCGTATTGCCATAGAAATCGCAACGACCAAGGCATAAAATCCAAAAGACTCAACCCCAAGATACCGTGCGACGATTACAATGATCCCCAGTGTTACGCTTATCCCAAGAACCCTTGACATCAAAAGGAAGAAAGAGTTTTTCCCTATTTTGCGAACCTCAAAGATGCCGCGTTTATCGATTTCCTTTTTTTTCATATCAGGAGTCACTTTGTGATCCTTCCAGAATACATAAGATGAGAGCAAACTAAGGATGTCGAAAAATGTGTAACAGCTTAGCTTTTTGAAAAGAGTCGCAAGAAGCGGCAATCAAATTTTAATGCGTG
>JAXHVA010000055.1:0-28135 GCA_034189035.1 Thermodesulfobacteriota bacterium | reverse complement strand
TGGATCGCATTACCTTACGAAGTCGAATAAAGGTCGACATTCAATGGATGCTCTATTGCCTTGTTCACAACCTTGAAAAGATATCCAACTTTGGGAAGACATATGCTGATGCAAGAGCATCGAGACGGAACAGGAGTAAAATATATCCAGCTAGTCTTATATCTCTGAGCATTATGCATCTATTTCCACTACGGGGTAAGTGCAGTAAATTTCCTACTACGACATCCCGGGTTTCTTGACACTTCACTTGCCCGTAAAGAATAACTCTCACACAGTAGTTTTTCGACAGCCTTGTTATGCGTTCCTCCCTCTCTTTATTATGTTTTGGGTCTTGGTCACATTTCAACTTTTCGAGTATCGTGATCAAAGGCCCAACGTTGCAATATGCTGCGTGAAGGGTAACAAGATCTTCAAAAAGAGAATGAAACACTGAACTCCGCAAATGTAAAACGCAGTCCCTTTACATCAGGTATAATTGTATAGTTTTACATTGTGTTAATTAAGTATAAATCTGAAGAGAAAGGACATCTTTCATTAAGAGAAAATGATTATCTATTGTGTAAATTTCACAGTTATTTTGTTTTGCATTCTGTACTATTATAAGGTCAGGGATTCCAACTCCGTTCAAACTATTTTTCAAACATCCATATTGGTAATCGATGATTTCATTCCAATTAATAGATAACTCTAATATGTTAATATTGTATAGTAAATTAATTATTCTTGTTTCATTTCGGACCTTTAAAAAAGGTATTAATTCTGTTAGAATAAGATCATTAGTTACAAGAAGGTTTTCGTCAACTAAGAAATCCATCTGTGAAGAATCGTTCCCACCTCTAAAATAATCTATCCATATTGAAGTATCGACTAATACCGACATTAACGTCCTCTAATCGTCTCTAAATCGATGTCTAAGTTTATTTTTCCTTTGAATTCTTTTATCTCTGATAGTTGTGATTTTCGAATCAGTTGTTCCAAAGCTGTAATAATGACCTTGGTCTTGGTCTTGATACTGGTCACTCTCATAGCTTCATTAACCAAATTATCCGGTAAATCAAGTGTTGTTCTCATAACTAACCTCCTTCATGCATAATTTTATACAATTATGCATATGAAGTCAATTCTTTTATTCTGAACAAGTAATTATATGATTTTCCGTTTAACTACCATAAATATAAAATCTTGACATTATTTAAATAAGATTCTTCTCCCATTTGGTTGGTGAAAAGGATTCGAGGGTAGTACGGTTCAAGCTGATCCTGCCTGTTGGAAGACCATTTTCTATTGCAATAAGAAAGGAGTATTGCCCTTATTACTATAAAGATGTATACTGAAGTTATAAAAAATATGCCGTATAATGATTGATAATCGAAGAAAAGGAAAGATCTCATGAACCTCTCAGAGAAGATCGGGCAGAGATTAATGGTGGGGATTAAGGGAAGTGCCCTCGATACTGAAACCAGAGAGCTCCTCGAAGAAATCCAGCCGGGCTCGGTTATCCTTTTTAAGAGAAATATAGTATCCGCCCTCCAGGTGAAAGAGTTGATCCTTGAGATAAAGGAGCTTCTCTTTATACCCCCTCTCATTGCCATTGATCAGGAAGGAGGCCTAGTCGTGCGATTCATCAGAGATGCTACTGTGTTTCCAGGGAATATGGCACTGGGGGCAACCGATTCTTATGACCTTGCTTTTAAGCAGGGGATTGTCTCTTCTTCGGAACTGAAGAATATGGGCATTGATATGAACCTGGCACCGGTAGTGGATGTGATCACCACATATGACAACCCTGGTATTACGATCCGTTCCTTTGGTGAAAATCCCTTTCATGTTGCGAAACTGGGTAATGCTTATATCGAGGGAACGCAGGCCATGAAGGTTGCAGCAGTGGCCAAACACTTCCCAGGTAAAGGAGCAGCACAGGCCGATGCACATAAGGATCTTCCTGTGGTCTCTCTATCGAGGGATGACTTTGAAGAGGTTCATTTACTTCCTTTTCAAAAGGCAATAGAAACCGGGGTTCAGGGGGTTATGTCTACCCATATTTACTGCCCATCACTAGAGGGCAATCAAAGAAGGCCGGCAACGTTTTCGTGCAGGATTGTGAAGTACTACCTCAGAGAGAAGCTCAAATTCAAAGGGGTGATCCTTTCGGATGACATGGAGATGGGGGCCATAGCAAGATACTATCCGATTGGCGAGGCCTGCATAAAGGCAAGCCTTTCCGGTCATGACTTCCTTCTTATCTGCAGTGATTACGAAAAACAGAGAATCGCCCAAAAACACCTGTTTAATGCATATAATAACGGAGAACTCTCTATAGATGACTTAGGTGCAAGTATTGAAAGGATTCGTTCTCTTCGAGACTTTTGCGAATCAACGCCGGAGGAGATAGATCCTCAAATCGTCTCGATTGAAGCCCGGGACTTAGCTCAGCACATAGCGGATAGATCCATTACAGTCGCAACAGATAAAAGAGGTCTCCTTCCACTGCGTGATAGGCATGACAAGAGAATCGTTTTGATTCTGCCTGATCTTTCGCATTTTGACGCGATTGAACAAGGCTATGATTCTTCATGTAAACATTTTTTCCTAAAAGAGATGAAAGCATATTTCTCAGGCGATATTCGTACCAGTTTTATCCCTATTCAGATCCCTTTAAAAGGCATATCAAATACGTTGAATTCCATATCAAGAAATGATACAGTAATTGCTTGTATCTTTGATGCAAAGGCGAATGCGGGGCAGCGGCAGCTTATTAAAAGGCTGCATAGACTTGAGGCAAAAGTGATCATGGTACTGGTGAGAAACCCTTTTGACATTGCGTTTTTGACCCCGAATGACACATGCATAATCACATATGGATTTAGAAAAAACCAGCTTTGTTCTTTGTTGAAAGTCATGTTTGGAAAAATTGAGGCAAAGGGATCTCTGCCCTTTGAAAAGAGATGAACCCAAGGATCAAACTCGGCATAGAAAACTTACTGGATAGACCTCCTTCCTGGTTAAAAGACAAGAGGATCGCTCTATTGGGCAATCAGGCCTCTGTTGACTCCGGTCTTCGTCATAGTTCCCATCTGATTTCTCAGGTTTCTCATCAAAACCTCAAGGCACTCTTTGGCCCTCAGCACGGGATGTACGCAGAGAAACAGGACAATATGAAGGAGTCGTCCCATTTCATCCATCCCTGTTTGAAGATTCCGGTATTCAGCCTCTATGGAGAGACCCGGGTGCCTACAAAAGAGATGTTGGAAGAGATCGATGTTTTGATCATTGATCTCCAAGACGTAGGCACAAGGGTATACACCTTTATCTCGACCATGGCCTATTGTCTGAAGTGTGCTGCTCAATACCAGAAAAAAGTGGTTGTCCTGGATCGGCCGAACCCGATAGGCGGGAGTATACTGGAAGGAAACCTACTCAAAGAAGGGCTTCGTTCGTTTGTGGGTATCTATCCGCTTCCGATGAGACATGGTTTGACCATAGCTGAATTGGCCAACTTTCTTAACTGTTCCGACAAGATTGCTTGCGATTTGGAAGTTATCCCAATGAAAGGATGGTCACGAAAGATGTACTTCGCGGATACAGGCCTTACCTGGGTTCCCCCTTCCCCGAATATGCCGATTCCGGATACAGCGATCGTATATCCTGGCCAGGTAATCCTGGAGGGAACGAATATCTCGGAGGGCAGAGGCACTACCCAGCCTTTTGAGACTTTTGGCGCCCCTTTTATTAATCCTTTGCTTTTGAAAAAGGAGATAGACATGAAAAAAATAAAAGGTGTGTTCTTGAGAGAGATATTCTTTCAGCCGACCTTTAACAAATGGCAAGGAGAACTCTGCGGGGGACTCCAGATACATATTACGGATAGAAGAGATTATAGGCCCTACCTTACAACACTTGCTATTGTCGAGTCCATTATCTCCTTGTACCCCAATGAGTTTTCATGGAGTGATCCTCCTTATGAGTATGAATATGAAAGGATGCCCATTGATCTGATTTTGGGAGACGATGATCTGAGGAGGGATATTGAACAATTGAAAGGCCTGGATCGCATTGAAGCGTCATGGCAAAAAGGGCTTATTCATTTCAAAAAAAGAGCGAAGGACTTCTATCTCTACTCTTAAAGGAGCAGTTATCATGCGGGCAATGATTCTGGCTGCAGGTCTGGGTACCCGGCTTATGCCTCTTACAAGCAAAGTGCCAAAGCCCCTCTTTCCTGTTTATAATATCCCGATTATTCAAATCATTATCCGGCAACTGCGGGAATTGAGTGTGACGAATCTCGCCATTAATACCCACTGGCTTGCATCACAAATCAAGGACTATATCGAAGCACAGGACTTTAAAGACATACATATAGATATCAGGGATGAATCGGAAATATTGGGTACCGCGGGAGGGATAAAGAATTTCGAGTCATTTTGGAAAGATGAACCCTTTTTTGTAGTCACAGCCGATACGCTCCATAACATTGATATGGTGTCCTTTTTTGACTTTCACTTAAGGAGTAAGAATCTCGTGACACTGATCTTGCATGACTATCCTCGTTTCAATCAGGTGGAACTCGATGCAAAGGGCAGTATTGTGGGATTACGAGGAGAACGCTTAAAAGAGCCATCATCTGATGTCTCTTTACTCGCATTCACTGGAATCCATATTATATCTCCTGAGCTATTAAAGGAGATTCCTCAAGGCGAAAAAGTGGATATTATCTCCCTTTATAAGGAGCTGATTCATAAGGGAGCAGCGATTAAAGGGGTAAGGGTTACGGGTCACTATTGGGCGGAAATCGGGTCCTCGCTTTCATACCATCAAGTACACAGCAATATATATGAGGATGAAAGCGAAAAGAGACTCAATATATTCAATGACCTTACCTTTCCCTGTATCGGGCCGAATGGATCTGTAAATGAAGATGCCCGTTTTGAGGGGTATGTCTCCATTGGAAGCAATGCCCGTATTGGAAAAGGCTGCACCATTAGGGACTCTATTATATGGGACAATGTAAGAGTAGCAGATTGTCTTTCGATTGAAAACTGTATCATTGCACATGGGGTGAATGTAAAGACCGATCTAAAGGATGGAGTCATAATTGGAGCGTAAAAGAGAACTGGTCGAATTTGTTGAAGGATTTCAAAAAGATTATCATGGCACATCTTCAACACTCATACAATGGAATAGACTACCGGGTGATGGCTCAAATCGTACCTTATATCGAGTGAAGTGGGATGGGAACTCATTTATCCTCGTAATGAATGAAAATCCGCAAGAAAACGAGAATGGAGTGAATGAAAACGATTCTTTTGCATATATCTGCCACCACTTAAAGAAGAAGGGGATTGCTGTACCAGAGATCTTCCGATATCAGAGGGGAAAAGGCTGGTTTATACTGGAAGACTTGGGGGGGGTACATCTATACGATCAGGCCGTGAGTCTGAAAGGAGACCCGGACAGGCTGATGGCTCTGTATAAAGAGGTTCTCGATATCCTTCCCATAATCCAGATTGAGGCTGCTCAAGGGTTTGACCCGCAAAGGGCTTTGAACCCCCCTTACGATCTTCAGTTTATCCTTCGAAGAGAATCCGGATATTTTTGCAGGTCGTACTTAAAAAGGTATTTACAACTGGATTTTAATGAAGAGGCGTTGTTTGAAGATTTAAAGGCTCTGGCTGAAAGGGCATCCCTTATAGGGAAGCGTTTTTTCCTCTATTACGACTTCCAGTCTAAGAATATCATGGTAAAGGATAAGACCTTGCGGTTTATCGATTTTCAGGGGGGAAGACTGGGCCCGCTTCACTACGACCTTGGCTCTCTCATCCTTGATCCTTACGTGAATATCGATAAAGACATGCAACAGGAATTAATCGTGTATTATCTTGACCGGGCAGGAAAGCTCACCGATGTGGATAAGGCCTTGTTTCTTTCTGAGTACCCTGTTATTGCAATTCATCGAATCATGCAGATGCTGGGTGCTTTTGGCTTTCTCAGTACGGTCGAGAAGAAACAATCCTTTGAAACCTATATTCCCACGGCAGTAAACAATTTAAAACAGATGATGCAACTCGACACATTTTCGCATTATAGAAGATTAAAAGAGCTGGTGGGAAATCTATAATCAACAGGCTTTTAAATCTATTCTAAGCAGCCTGTCCAAAATTCATCCCTTCATTAAGTGCCTCAAGATTCATCTTCAAGATTTCATCCTTCCCTTCAAATCTCTTCTCCAGTTCGGTTTGAACGAGTTCATGAAAGACAGTCTTTGTAGCCCCTATGTATACACCTAAGTAAACCGTATTGATGACTCTCGGATTCGCGATCTTTGATGAGATCTGAATCCCTGGCACTTTGATTACCTGTATGTCCTTAGCATCAATGCTTTGAGCACGGTCGTCTGCTTCCAAAATGAGCAGTCCCCCGCTTTTTACCCGGTTCTTCATGGTATCGAGTTGTACATTGTTCATCACCACTGCTGTTTCTACATCCTTGATTAACTGTGAGTAGATCATTGTATCAGAGTAGCATACCAGGCAGTCTGCAGGTGCATTCCTTCTTGCTGTTGTTATATTTGGATACCATGTGACATTTTTGAATTTCTTCATCGCTGCCCTAGCCAGCAACTGACCGGATGTTAATGCACCCATACCTCCTACACCGGCAAATATCACGCTATGTGTTTTCATCCCTATTATTTCCTCCGATCATACAGATGTTATAGTTTAGAAAGCATGCCCGTTATTGTAGAGTGTCAAGGTCTTTGAACTCACCCAAGGGGTACTGCTGTGTCAGGATATTGTCGATCCATTTCAGGCATTCAATGGGAGTCCTCCCCCAATTCGCAGGACAGGCAGAGAGTATCTCTATAAAAGAGAACCCAATATCATCTATCTGTTTCTGTAATGCTTTTTTTATGTACTTCTTGGTCTTATTATAATTTGTCGGACTGGTCAAGGATCCTCTCGCAGAATAGGCCGTACCGTCTAAGGTGGCAATCAGCTCTGCTGCATTTATGGGGAAACCTTCCTTGTTCGTCCCTCTGCCTGTGGGAGAAGTCGTAGTTCTCTGCCCAATTACAGTCGTAGGGGCCATCTGACCGCCTGTTGTTCCATAATTGACATTGTTTACCATAAATACGGTAATCCTCTCAGCCCGTGCCGCTGCCTGAATAAGGCTTTCTGTTCCTATTGCAATCGCATCCCCATCCCCCTGGTAGGTTATGATGACCATCTCTTTATCTGACAATCTTCGCATTGCACTTGCAATATCCGGTGCTCTTCCATGCGGAACAGGCCCAATCGCATCTACATCACTGATAAATGCACTGACAGTCCCACATGTAACCCCACCGACCCATATTATACGGTCTTGCAGATCCAAAGCCTCCAGGGATTCCCAAATGGCCCTAGTTGCACTCCCATGCTGACAACCTTGGCAAAAGGCTAACGGAACAGGGACATTAATCTTAACACTTGGTGTACCGGCAACCAACTCTTTATCTTTATTCATCGATCATACCTCTTCAGTTAAAATGTTATTCTAGTAAGTAATCAAAATATTTCTATGGTTTTTCCTTTTACATATCGGCCTTTTCCTCTATCCCATTTCAGTCGAGACTAAGTTATCATTTCCTGTATCTTGTCCAGTATTTTTTCCGGATAGATGGCCCCTCCTTCCATGGCCTCATGTCGGTCAAGACAACTCACCAAGCCGATTTCGGTCCTATCATCACAGGCCATCTTTACATCCATGAGCATCTGGCCAAGAGAATCTTCAACCACCAGGATCTTATTTCCCTTTTTTGCCTGTTCTTTCACAGGTTGATATGGAAACGGCCATAAGGTTATCGGACGGATCATTCCTACCTTCAATCCAATGTCTCTAGCCTGCGACATCGCCTCCATAGACACCCTTGCACAATAACCATACGCTACCAATACCAACTCTGCATCCTCAAGTTGATGTGTTTCGTATCGTATCTCTTCTCTTTGCATCCTGGAATACTTTTCAAAAAGAGTTTTTTGCAGGGCAACGAAACTCGGGTTTCGTAGAGTAGGAACCAGCCCTTGTGCTGAACTAAGCACTCTCCTTTTTTTGTCTTTTTGCTTCCCCTTCCCCCTTAATGCCCAATTTTTTTCTGGAAGTTTTTCAAATTCCATTTTCTTCAGAATAACCGTTTCTAATGTAGTACCTATAATTCCATCACTCAGGACAATGGCTGGATTAATATACTTATCTGCTAGATAAAAGGCGAGTTGAACAAGGTCATGGGCTTCTTGTGCCGAGTATGGTGCGAGCACAATGTTTTTATAACCGCCATTGCCACCACCTTGTGTGGCGCTGGTATAGTCCATCTGAGCGTGTCTTGTTGTACCCTGGCCAGGACCGCCTCTTTGAACTAAAACAATTACGCAGGGCACCTCGGTATTTGCCATATGGGACAATGTCTCCTGCATAAGGGCCCAACCTGGGCTTGAGGTTGAGGTTATTACCCTCTTTCCAACTGAAGCACCCCCATAGAGCCAATTTATTGATGCGACCTCTGAAGATGTCTGCACAAAGACTCTGCCCCTCTTTGGAAACTCTCTTGCAAACCACTCGGTAATGTTATTTTGGGGTGTTATTGGATATCCAAAGAATGCATCACAATCCGCTGCCAAAGCCCCCCATCCAACAGCCTCATTTCCATCGATAAAAACCACTTCATCCATCATATTCTCTCCTTTTCAAATCACCTTATATACTTCAATTGCAAAATGAGGACACATAAGCACACATAAACCACAGGCATTACATGATTCGGGTTCACTGAAATTTGCCTGTAAAAATCCCTGAGAAGTATAGTCGTCCTCAGACATGGTTAAGGACTTCTTTTTACAGAATTCAACGCAATATCCACAGCCCAAACAAAAATCCCCATTTATAATGACACTTCCCTTTCCCATATCTTCTCCTTTCTTTTAAATGGATTTTTTGTAAAATGGAATGATTCCCTTTAATCGGACATCAACATGATTTTAATGGTAATTTCTCTGAACGAAAAGGAAGGCCAACATATTCGAAGGAATAAGCACAAAGGGAATATTTTTAAAAACGCCGAGGCAAACCTCTAGCATAATAAATATATAAACTGTACAAAATAATACTGAGGTGGTCAAGGATTAAAATGTCACGCAAATTCCTTGACTAATACGCATAATTTAACTATAATATAAATCAAACTCTGTTCACCGACGAAAAATATACGGACGGACACGAGATAAAAAGCGGCAATGCGTAAGTTGGGCTACCTATTACACAGTATTCTAAGTGGATAATTGATACGGTTTTATCTGAAAATTTGAGTTTGCTTTGCGGTGGAAAAGGCTTTTCAAGTGAATGGCAAATGTCGCTATGAAAAAGAGAAAGGTTCTAAAAGCGTATACACTCCCACCCAACTGAAGAAGATTCCATAGAGTATATATCCGATAAAGCCACGAGATCTTATCTTCACAGACCTGAAAATCTCATATCATGCAGAACTTGGCGAAGAATGTCTGGGTTCTTCCACTTAAAAAACATCTAAAGTTAATAGATGCTTATCCAAAAATTGACCATACAGGCTATATAGGATTCATCGATTTGCAGTGGAACGAACATCGAATTATTTTGTTTTAAATAATAAAGGAGCATTCAGAAAAGCTGTTTTTTGAATTGTCTTCAAAAAGGAGGATATGATTATGAGATTGGGAAGAATTTTTATTTTCACTTTCACTTTATTAGCCCTGTTTTTTCATGTTGCCGGGCTGCCCGAGGCGAATTCAAAGAAGCCAATCGTAAAGATAAAGATGGCTTCTTTGGCCCCGGATGGATTGGGCTGGGCAGTCTTTATCAAAGATAATGTTGGCAAAGCGATCAAAGAAGAGACCGGCGGTGACGTAATCTTAGATTTGTACTTGGGGGGCGTAATGGGAGATGATGAAGATTATATCATGAAGATGCGTATAGACCAGCTTCAAGGAGCAGGTTTTTCCACTTCTGGAGCGATTATGGCCTGTCCTGAGATATCTGTATTTGCACTCCCTTTTATTGTCAATGATTTTGATGAGGTGGACTATATACGCTCAAGGATGAAAGACAGATTGATTCGTATCTTTGAGGAAAAAGGTTTCAGGATGTGGTTTCTGGCTGATCAGGCCTTTGATATTGTTTTTTCGACAAAAAGGGAGGTGAGAACTCCAGAGGATTTTGCAAAGAGTAGATTTGTAACCTGGGTGGGTTCGGCGGAGCATGAGACCCTCAAAGCCTTGGGAAACAGCCCAATTCCAATGAACGTACCTGAAATCCCTTCATCTGTTAGGTCCGGGATCCTTGACGCGCTGCTAGCTCCTCCAATCTGGTATGTAGGCACTCAGCTTTATACAGTAACAAAGTATGTAACCCCAACCAATTTAAGATACAGCCCCGGGGCTATTTTAATTACAAAGAAAACATGGGATAAGATACCACAGGAGTATCATGAAAAGATTAATGAGATCGTAGAGAGGAACTATCATTTATTTAATGAATACGGACATTATAGCAATAGAAAATGTTTAAAGGCCATGGTCAAGTATGGTTTAAAGGAGGTAAAACTGACCCCTGATGAGATTGATTTACTAAAGAAAAAAACCAGGCCCGTATGGGACAAATTGGCTGGCAAGTTATATCCCAGGGATATGTTGGATGAGGTATTGGATCACTTAAGACAATATCGCTCACAAAAAGTAAGCAAATTACCCCCCTTAGAGTAATTTGTGGATTTTTTTGAAAAAGATTTCTATATAAACGAATTCATGAACAAAAAACTCTAGAGAGGCTTGGGAGAGTATCCTAAGCCTCTTATCTTTTAGTTTTTGGTTATCTTTAGATAGCCTTCAATATTTTGTGATTTTGCGAAACAGTTACCCCATAAAAACATTTATTGCAGGATTCATACAAGGTATTCTTGACAACACACCTCCTTTTTGGTAATTTCTATTCGATTATTAACATAGGTTATAGGCTTTAAATATCAACTGTATCCAAGGTGTTTGCCTTCAGCTATCCATTTTGTCAAAAAAAAGGCCTTCACCTTTAAGGAGGATAGAAGATGAGTACAGTATTACCTGAAGGAGAGGACATACGAAGGGCAGTAAAATGGGTCTCTCAAAATCTGAAAGACGACCCTGATCAAACCGTTCAAAGGCTCGTTAATGATGCAATCTTACGTTTTGACATATCCCCGAAAGATGCAGAGTTTTTAACACGTTTTTTCAGCCGTAAAGATGGAAGTGAAGGTTAAGCGATGCGATTGTATTCGAGCGTTCCATCAAGTGTTGATGAATATAATCCTGTTAGACACTCTATAATGAAAGAAGAGAGAAATCGGCTGACTTTCGGTAATTTAGTGCTTTTTTCTTTTAACCTCAAGAACAGGATACCGGATGTAAAGGAGGGTATCCCCACACATATAGAATTCATCTCTGATATGTCTTTTTTTAAAACAGTAGGTTTGCCCAAAAAGGATTATGTCGATTCTGTTGTATTTAGGGATCGTTTTCATCGTGGAGATATCTGTTGTGTTGCAAAATCTGGGGGGAAGATAGTTTCTTACTGTTGGATCTCCTTAAATAGCGCGCATATAGAAGAGATTGACAGAAATATAAATCTGAAGAAAAATGAAATATATTTATATGATGCCTTTACTGAACCTGAATTCAGGGGTAAAAGCATCTTTCCTCGTGTACTTACAGACATTCTTAAATATGGGAAGCGACAAGGCTATCATATGTCTCTTATTTTTGCCCTATCATCAAATCACCCCTCACTAAGAGCAATTAAGAAGGCAGGTTTTACTCGTTTTCAAAGTGTTTATTTCATCAGTATTTACAATAAGACCTTCTGTAAAACTAGCGGGGTAAAAAATGGCGAATCATGCATTAAAGAGCGGTTTATAAAAGCCATCCATCCATGATTTTTCTTTTTTGGATACACATGGAAAAGTCAAGAGATCTTCAGTGGATCATAGTTAAGATATCTGGACCGTCTTGAGTAATCGCAATTGTATGTTCAAAATGTGCAGAAAGCCTTCCATCCTTAGTTACAGCAGTCCAACCGTCGGATTCGACCCTTATCTCCCACGTCCCGACATTTACCATTGGTTCTAATGCCAATACCATTCCTTCCTTTAACTGAACCCCTCTATCTGGAGAACCAAAGTTGGGTATCTGTGGATCTTCATGGAGATTTCTGCCTACACCATGGCCGACAAAATCCTTGACTACAGAAAACCCATTCCTTTCAACCCAAGTCTGAATCGCATGAGATATATCATATAACCTTTTTTCTATCCTTGCCTGTTCAATGCCCTTATAGAGTGCTTTTTCTGCAACATCAAGTAGCTTCTTTGCCTCACTGCTGATCTTACCAACAGGGACAGTAATGGCCGCATCACCATAGAATCCATTGTGTATTACACCCAGATCCAGGCTTACAATATCCCCCTCATTTAACCTCCTCGAATTTGGGATCCCATGGACAACCTGCTCATTTATTGAGATACATAGATTTGCAGGGAAATTGCGGTATCCTTTAAATGCAGGGATAGCCCCTTTCTCCATGATACGCTTTTCAACATATGTATCTAATTCTAAAGCGGTAATCCCCGGTTTAATACGTTCCTTTAAATCACTTAGCAGATGAGCAACGATTTGATTGCTCTTTCTCAGGAGTTCAATCTCTTCTTTCGATTTCAGAATTATCATCTCAGGATTTCCTTATTGTAGATTCTATAGAGTTTTATGTTTTCCTTTTTTTAAAGAGCAGTAAAAAAGAAATCGTTCAGGAAGAGCGATAATAAGTCTGCCCATCATGAAAGATACTATGTATGATTTTTTCTTTCAATAGATCCTGTATATATTTAATTGCCTCATTCTTGTGGACACCCAATGTGCTTGATATGTCTAGTAGAGTAACCGGGCGCCGTCTTGTTAGGTCAACGATTTCATTTCTTTTACCTCTATTACTGTTCTCTTGTTCTTCACTTTGAAACTCACCTATAATATCATATTTCTCCCCGAGCATAGTACTGATTTTTTGTAATTCACTGTTGAATAATTCTTGAGCATAGCTTTCAGCAGGAGGCCGAACAACAGTATTGAGATGTATCTTTTGCGGATTTATGTTCGAAATAATGGCTTTCATCTTTTCGAGTTCATCACGATGGTCATTAAACCCTTTGATAAGCATTATCTCAAGCCATATTTCACTTTTGAACTCATCACTAAAATACCTTATTCCCTCTATTATCTGATCCACCTTCAAAGAACTATGGGGGCGGTTTACCTCCATAAATACATCTTGTGTCACTGCATCTATTGACGGAATCACCAGATCTGCTTCATATAAGGACTCCCTGACCTGCTTTTGAAAGAGCAATGTTCCATTCGTTATAACAGCAATAGGTATAGCTGTCATACCCTTAATCGCTTTGATAATATCTCCAATATGAGAATGTAAAGTTGGTTCACCTGAACCGGATAACGTAATATAGTCTATCTTTTTTCTTTGGCCTAACACACAATTTAACTCATCAAGAATATCATCTAACGAAGTGAAATTCTCTCTTTTTATCGTCTTTGTGGTTGTGGGGCCAAGTTGGCAATATACGCAGTCAAGTGTACAGATCTTATAAGGGATAATATCTATACCCAAAGAAAAACCCAACCTCCGTGATGCTACAGGTCCAAAGATATACTTAAACTTCATTCCTTTAAAATTTTCCATCCATTTCTTTTATAATGAATCTTCCTGATTTGCAAATAAAAAATAGCTTGCTATTCTACATTTTGGATATTGCCTTCACTGTGAATGTAGAAAAATAATGAAACAGCACTTGTCATTTCTCTATTTATGCGTTATATTATTTATAGTAAGTATAGATCTTTATATTGTTACACCCCAAATGACGGTATACTTCCTTACTGGATTATCATTGATAAAAAGGACTATATTTAAAAGGATAATGGGAAGAAGAGACCTTTTACATTTCAGTGGTAGTCATTTAAATATTATAGAAGAGGCGATAGATTTTGCTCAGGAAGTAGTAACTGATTACTTCAAGATGTCAACTAACGAATGGAAGGAATATAGATATGAAGTAAAGACCCAGAAGTTTCTTAATGACATTGAAATAACAGACAGGGCCTTTGCCCAAATATGCAAATATGAATGTATAAAAGGGGAGAGTTCTTCTCCACCATTTGCCTTTGATCTGTATAGGATCTGCCTGCAAGACAAAAATATACTGAAAGCTGTATATAACCCATTAAACAAAGTTCAACTTAAACCTTTGTTATTATATATAATTACTCATGAACTTTCCCATGTTATCAGATTCAGTAAATACTATAAGGACTTTTTTGCTCCCCCATTGGAAAAAGAGTCGGAAGAAGCAAAGGTCCATTCGATTACTTATGAAATATTACGATTAAAGGGAGACCAGACTTTAAACCATGTCTTGGATTACTATAGACTACACAGATGGAACGATAAGTGGTTTTGATCTATAAAAGATGAAGATGAAAAAATATATACGGAAAAGGAGGTAATTACTTTGCCAATCTACGAGTACAGATGTAACAAATGCAAAGAACAATTCGAGGTCATTCAAAAATTCTCCGATCCCCTCCTGTCAAAATGCCCTGAGTGTTCTGGAGAGGTAACCAAGTTAATCTCCCAATGTACCTTTCAACTAAAAGGGACCGGTTGGTATGCTACTGATTATGGGAAAAAGGAGAGAGAGATTGCCCTAAAAGCGGAGAAGCCAAAGATGGGGACAAACTCAGAGACATCACCAAAGACAAACTCAGAGGAGAAAAAGTGTGGAAATACTGGGGAGAGCCACTCCGAAGCTTCAGGAGATTCAAAAAGCTGATTATCGCTTACAACAGCAATATAATCTCATATCTGTCCTGTGAAATCTTGCTTTAAGAATCCCTATGAGGATTTCACATAAGGCATATTCTGTATAGCTCTTAAGACCTTTGCTTCTGTTGAACTTAAACAAAGTAGTTCATTTATAGATAGTCACTGTAAAACCCGGATTAATATTCGGGTTTTTCACTGATTGTCTTCAGGCTTTTACGCTAATGTAGATAATGGTGGAAGTTGAAAGAAAAGACAGTCTCAGTTTCTGAGTTGATAAAAGACAGATTTTAAGTATCTCTTGGAGTCAAAGCGAGGACATATACCTGCTAGATACTCTGATGCACCTATTATCAAGTAACCATCCGGTTTAAGGACATTCGCTATCTTATGAAACAATTTTTTTCGGTCTTCTAAATTAAAGTAAATAGCGACATTTCTGCAAAAGATTATATCCCACATTCCAAGACCTGTTAATGAATCCATGAGATTGTGTCTTTTAAAGCTAGCTATCGCTCTTATTTCATCATTGACCCTCCAGCTATTTTCTTCTGCAATAAAGTATTTTTGTAACCTCTCTTTGGAAAGCCCTCGTTCTACTTCAAATTTGTTATATTGACCATAACTCGCCCGAATTATAGCCTCATCGGAAATATCCGTACCCAAGAGTCTAATGTTATATTCTTTCATATTTGATAATATATCATTCAAGGTTAATGCAATACTGTATACCTCCTGACCTGTAGAACAGGCTGCACTCCAGATGCGAATATCGAGAGGAAAAAAGTTGGAACTTTTTGCCTTCTTATTATCGATAAGATCGGGCAAAATCTTATGTTGGAGCAGATCAAAGGGATATTTATCACGGAAGAATAATGTCTCTTTAGTGGTAATCGCATCTATAATCTTTCTCTCCATGGTTCTCGTATTGTCTGACTTGACCTTGTAATATAGTTCACTATATGAAGAGCATTCTAATTCATCGATTAGACTACTGAGCCTATTTTCTAGAAGATAAGCCTTGGTAGTATCTAAACAAATACCTGATATCTCTCCTATAAATCTGGAGATTACATTAACTTCATCAGGGGTGATCTTTACCATTCATTAACCTGTTATAGTCTTATCGCTATTTATTTTAACGACTTAACTATTTCAGTGTACGATAGATTTCGTCAATGATATTATTTAGGGGGGCAATTATATCCACTACGCCGGTTTCAATTGGCTTTTTAGCCATGCCGAAAACAACAGATGAGGCCTCATCTTGAGCAATTATCGTGGCTCCGTTGCGTTTCATAAGTTTTAAACCCAAATTACCATCTGAACCCATACCGGTCATGATAACCCCTGTAGATCGACCCACGTAATGGTAGGCAATAGATCTGAAGAGGTAATCAATGGAAGGCTTGCAATTATTCTCAGGAAGGTCATTCGTTACCCGGACAATCCTATTCTTTCCATCAGCACAGGCAACGACTTTCATCTGCTTTCCTCCAGGGGCAATTAGGACAACATTCGGTTCAATTTTTTGACCATCAACTGCCTCTTTGACATCTATTTTACATATTGAATCGAGACTATTGGCAAGAGATTGTGTAAAAATAGCTGGCATGTGCTGAACGATTAATATAGGTACGCCCACATCATGTGGGAGTCGTGGTAAAATTTGAGCCAACGCATTGGGCCCTCCAGTTGAAATGCCAATCCCTACAATCTCTGATTTCGACCTTCTGGGGCCGGCAACATTACGCATTCTTCTAACTAAATCTGAGGTATCAGACCTAGGCTCCCCTAATACCACAGTTTTTGATGCTAAGGTCGGTGCTCCCTTCAATATTTTCTTTATCTCATTGCGACGGGCAAATGCCTTTAACATAGGAGTCAGAGTTTTCTCTACAGCAATCTTATTTTCTGCTATAGTCCCGTCCTGAGGTTTAAGGACAAAGTCGAAAGCTCCTAACTCGAGTGCTTTAAGGGTTATATCGCCTCCTTTTTGAGTAAGGGAACTAAGAACAATGGCTCCTACATCTGAAAACCTTGTCTTTATATATTTTAGCACCTCGAGGCCGTCCATCTCAGGCATTTCAATATCGAGTATCAAAAGGTCAGGTTCTAAAGAAACGATTTTGGAGACTGCAATTTTACCATTGCTGGCAGTTCCCACAACCTCAATGTCAGGCATCTCTGTTAGAACATCACCAACTATCTTTCTAAAGACTACTGTATCATCAACAACGAGTACCCTTAAGGTTTTGGAGTCTGTCATTTATCTATTCCTCTTCATCTTCTTTCAGCACCTCTTCCACATCAAGAATGCCGATAAGGCTATCCTCGGTCTTAAATACTCCTTCAAAAAATTTTCCTTGTACACCACCTATATTTGCAGGAGGAGATTCAATTTTATCCAATTCCGCTGGTATCACATCGCTGATGCTGTCTACCAGAAAACCAATATGTTCGTTTTTTGAATTCACGATGACATTTCTGCTATTTTCTGTGAACTCAACAGGCGAAAGACCGAGTTTTGTGCCCAAATCAATAATCGAGACAATCTTTCCTCTGAGGTTTAATACCCCTAAAACATAGTCCTGCGACTGTGGAACATATGTTATATTCATGTTTTTGTTGATTTCCTGAACAGTAAGGATATTCATACCACAAAGTGCTTTTCCAACATGAAATGTAACCAGCTCTATGATATTGTCTTTTTCTGTAAAGTCTGCTAATCTATTCATCCTTATCTCCATTGTTATGAGCTCACCCATCAATCCGTTTTTTAAACATCATAAATAAACAAGTAAATGCGCTAACATTAAAATTTGAGGCGATATGCAGATTTATTGATACAAAATTTCTTACAGCTTTCCCATGCAAAACAAATAACTATGCCTTAAACTGGGCCACCTTTTCTTTAAGATCCTCAGCCAGGCTACTTAAATTGGCGGCATTAAGGCTTACTTGAGAACTACTGTTAGACATCTCGTTCGATGCCTGGTTTACATCTGATATATCCCTTGCAATCTCTGAGGCTACAGTAGAGCTTTGAGACACATTTTCATTTACCTCTTGAATCCCCTGTGATGCCTGAGCAACATTGCCAGCAATATCCTTTGTAGTTGCAGACTGTTCTTCAACGGCAGTGGCAATGGTAGTGACAATCTCATTAACATTATTGATTACTTTAGATATGTTTTCTATCTCTGTAACTGTTCCTTGAGTTGAACCCTGAATCGCTTCAATCCTTTCACTTATCTCCCCTGTAGCAGAAGCTGTCTGTCTCGCAAGCTCTTTAATCTCGTTGGCTACTACAGCAAAACCCTTTCCTGCCTCTCCGGCCCTGGCAGCCTCAATAGTAGCGTTGAGGGCAAGAAGATTCGTCTGTTCAGAAATGTCGGTGATGGTTTCTGTAACCTTGCCGATCTCTCTGGCTGCATGACCCAGCCTGTCTATACTTTCAGATGCATTTCGAGCCTGGGATACCGCTTCACCGGTTATGAAACGACCCTTCTCTGAATTCAATGCGATCTCACTGACAGTAGAGGTCATCTGTTCAGTGGCATTTGCAACCATACTTATGTTTGCAGAAGCCTGCTCCATTGCTGCAGCCACAGATGTCATATTAGAGCTCATCTCTTCTGCTGCTGTTGCTACGGTATTTGATTTTCCCGACATGTTTTCAGTTCCTTCGGCCATTTGACTCGAAAGGGAAGAGAGCTCTGAAGACGATACTGTCAGGGTTTCTGCATTTCGGGTGATATTTTTAATGATGCCCTGTAGTTTGTCGACAAATGTGTTAAACCATCGCGCCAGTTCACCCACTTCATCATTGCTCTTAATATTGAGTCTGATAGTAAGATCGCCCTCTCCTTCTGCAATATCCTTAAGTCCGTTAACAACATCTGATATGGGCTTGATCACCTGATTTGAAGAGAAGTATCCAATTACAAGTGCCAGCCCTATAGCGCAGACTAAAAATACAATAATTGCATTCCTCGTTGTCCCCACTTTTCTATCTACTTCAACTCGAGATACTTCCATTTCATTCCAACCATTGCTCGAAATTTCTTTTGCAAGGGTAATAATCTTTGGGGCAAGAGGAAGGATCGTCTTTTTAACCTCTTGGTCCATTTTATCAGTCACCGACACAAGACCTTCGAAATCATCTTTAAAGTCTTCAATAGAAAACTTTATATTTTCCATTGAGTTTGATGGAGCTCCATCGATCATCTTCAGGGTTTCAGATAAAATCTTTCTTGCCCTATCAGAATACAGAGAGTCATTATAGGCGATATAGCTCTCTACATCTAATCTTGCCGCCATAAAGTTCTTAATAGCATCGATTTCTTGTCTTTTATGAAATTTATCCAATTTTTTTTGAATATCTCTCCCCTCAGATGAGAGATTCCGTCTGCTCACATCCAGTGCCCTGTACCTGATAACTACCTTACGGTATTTATCTATATATTCATTGGTTAAATAATTGACCTCTTCTAAAATCTTCGCTTGCTCAGGAGTTTTTATCACTCCATCAGCCTTTTCAATAACATCGATTACCTTCTCTATATACATCTCTGCTGCACGGTTATCCTCCTCCCGATATTGATAGATGAATTTCTCAACCGAGGTCTGCATAGAGAGTATAGTAGATTCTATTTCACTGGCAAGTTGGACTTTAGCTGCTACGTCTTTTGTCAAGTATTCTACCTTTTCCCCCAATGAGCCGGATTGGACAATCGATATTATACCGACAATAATAATTAAAAAGACAACAGCAAGATATCCAGCCAGTGTCTTCCCCCGCAAATTCCATTTAAACATTTTGCACCCCCGCACGTTTATTGTCTTTAAAGTTACTACTCTGTATCTTATTTAAAACCTTATATACTATAAACATATCCCTTTTCCTGTATCACCTCCTTAGCTCCTTTATATGTATTTTTAATTCTTATCCAAATGATTTTTAATACTTTTCATCAGACTTTCTTTATCGAGTTTAATATTATAGTCATCGACCCCAATGGCCTCCCCCCTTTTTATATCCTCCTCTCCAGCTAAACACGTAAGAGTAATGACTGGCAGATGAGAGAAACGCTTATCTTCCTTTATCTTTAAAGTAAGACTCAGACCATCCATGTTCGGCATCTCAATATCCGTAACGACTAAAGACACCTCATCTGCATGCTCTTTTAGAAGATTCCATGCGATTCTTCCATCTTCCGCTTCAATGACGTCGTAACCTTCATCTTCCAATATATTCCTTACCTTCTTGCGGAAAAAGTTCGAATCCTCTGCCAATAAAATGGTGGTTGCTTTACCTTTTTCAATTTGAGTCTTCTCCAGGCATGTAAACCAATCTGGATTCAGGGTCTCCAACATCTCGTATATATCAACCAAAAGGGTTGTATGCTCACCTATGATGGTGGAGCCCATTATGCCTGACTGTTTCAGAGTAGTGTCGTCTACATCAATAGAAATCTCCATTGCATCGACCGGCCCAGTAGTCAAAAGCCCAATTTCTCTTCCGTTGATATCAAAGACAATTACCTGAAGATCCTCTTTGTCCTCTAAGGGTTTAACATTGGCGACCTCATCAATAGTAAACAAAGGAAGAGTGGTTTCCCTGTATTGGATAACCCTCCTTCCACTAACCAATTCGATACTTTTAGCTTTAATCTTTTCAATACGAGATACCTGATCCAATGGGACTGCAAACTGTTCATTTTCTCCGTTCATAAAGACCAATAAGGATTGAGTTTCATGTTGAAGCTTCCTGTCTATCTTTTTATCTTTTGCGGCCTCCGCTACTCTATGAATACGTTCCAAAGAGGACAGCTTTGCCATTCTGGCAATACCTGCTACATCGAGTATTAAGGCAACATGTCCGTCTCCCATGATAGTTGCTCCAGCATACCCCTTGCAGTGTCTGAGATGCCTCCCTAAAGGTTTCACTACGATTTCCTCAGAGTCAAGTAACCCTCCAACAACCAATCCGTATGTGAATACTCCTGTAGAAACAACTACAATATTGACAGCGCTGTTGGCATGGTATCTTCTATCAACGACATCGCAACGTTCATTGTGAGCTGCATGTCGTGACTCTTCAGCTAATATCTCTAATTCTTCTTCATTTCTGTCATCGTATGATATCGGAATCAAATTTTTCTTGGATCTTCTATCTACTATACTTTTACGGCGATCTTTTTTTTCTATACCATCCTTCAAGTCGATATATGTGCGTTCAACCTCCAAGACATCTGCTAGGTTTAAAAGAGGTAAGAGTTGTTCTCGTAATCTTACAACCTCAGCGTCGCCTACTTTCTCTATTTTATCTTTAACCTTACTTGCAGAAATACGCATGAGTTCATCTATATTCACCTGAGGAATCGCGTATCGCTCTTTTCCAACAGAGATTATCTGACTCGGAATTATTGCTAAAGTAAGAGGGAGTTTTATTCGAATTGTCGTTCCCTCTCCAACTTCAGAATCTATCTCTATAACACCTCCAAGCTTATCGAGGTTTGTCTTTACTACATCCATACCCACACCGCGTCCAGAGACATCGGTAATCTTATCCGCCATAGAAAATCCCGGAGTGAAAATCAGATTTATCTTCTCTTTTTTCGACATAACTCTTGCTTGCTCCTCAGTTATCAGTTCTTTCAGAACGGCTGTTGTAGCAAGCCTGTTTTCATCAAGGCCCCTTCCATCATCACTAATTTCAATGTTTACCTGTCCGGCTTCATGATACGCCCTCATAGCAATCCTACCTTGTTCATCTTTACCTGCCTGAATTCTTTCATCCGGCATCTCTATACCGTGATCGACTGCATTTCTGACCAGATGAGTAAGCGGATCACTTATGGCCTCGATTATGGTCTTATCCAGTTCCACTTCTTGGCCATCTATGAGAAGTTCTATTTCCTTGTTCAAGCCCTTTGCCATGTCTCTAACTACACGGGGGAATTTGTTAAATACATTCCCAATAGGTTGCATCCGAGTTAACATAATAGCCTCCTGCAACTCGGATGTAACTAAATCTATCTTTTGTCCAATAAGTTCCAAATCATGCGGATCATTGGACCCGATAACCTGGAGTAGCTGATTTCGACTGAGTACCAACTCACCGGCGAGGGTCATGAGGGAATCAAGGAGGCCTAACTGGACACGTATGCTTGTTGTTGCCTTTGGTTTTGAGGCCTGAGTATCTGTACCTGGTATTAAATCTTTCAATCCCCCTTTTATAGGCATGTCTCCTTCCATGGAGGATCTTTCAAAGACTGCTTCATCTTTTGTATTAGTCTCTTGTATGTCGGACCTTTCATGGAATTTTATAGGTTTTTCTTCTATTTTAGACTTGATTTGAATCGAGGTCTCTTCAGGTTGTGGTTCAGTCGCTGAAGATATGTCTCCATAAGATACAGCAACCATATCCTCATTTACGAGATGAATACTTTTTTCCTCAATATCCAATACACTTCCAATTGAATCCGGCTCAATAATTGAAGAAAAGAGTACCAAAAAGGGGAGCTTGTTGAGTGAGGATATATCACTATCGAGGGTCCCTACTACTGTAACATCAACCTTACTGTCTATTATACTGCCAACTTCTTGCAACTCACTTACAATATCAACGGGGGTTTTCTCTTTCATTTGTACATCATATATGAGATCGTATTCTACTACATATATAAACATCCTGTTCTTTTTTGCCTGAGAAATATCAAATTCGCTTACTCTGAATATAACGCTACCATTAGACAGGCATACATCAATCATATTGGATATAGCTTTCTTTTCGTCTAATGGCAATGAAACGGATAAGAGCCCATTAAGTGCGACTACATGTTCCGATATATCCATATTATTACTATGCTCTACATTATTGATGAGGTCTCGCAGTTTATCGAAGGCCAAAAGAAGAATATTAATTACTTCTGGTGTCGGAACAATTTCATGGCTGCGTATTAGTCCTAATATGTTTTCCATCTTATGAGCAAGCTCTTTGATGGTTTCAAGGCCTAAGAAGCCACCCCCACCTTTGATAGAATGAGCTGCACGAAAAACCTTGTTAACCATTTCTAGATCTATATCTGCGCCTGCTTCTTCAATAATTAGCAGGTCATTCTCCACATCTGCTAATTGTTCCAGGGATTCCTCTACATACAACTGTAAGGTTTCATCATCCTGGATACTCATGGCCTTCCTCCATTATTAGTTAGCATTTTTCAGTTGTCTAAATACGCCACTTATTTTCAATGAATCAAGCGGATTGTATTTCAATATGCTGATCTAGCCTCATGGTTTGAAATAGACGGTAGATGTCTTCTGAGAGGTTTATAACCGTCAATTTTCTGCCATACTTGCTGAGGGAATTATGGGCAGCAACGAGGATTCCTATGCCTACAGAATCAATCATGAAAACATCTCTCATGTCTACACTCAGCCCTTTTTCGCCTTCCTCTATCAGAGACAGGAGTTCCTCTCTAAACTCGTGAGACATAGAGGCAACTATGTTATCATTTGGTCTTATTGTAATCTTGTCTTCTTCCCGAATTATTACACTCATAAAGCCTCCGTAGTTATTGTACTTTCATAAAAAAGGTAGTTTTAACTAATTCTTCTTTTGGGCTCATCTCCCTGCAGCAGACTTAAAAAACGTACCATCATATTTCTGCGGTTGAATTCTTGCCTTATTGTCCTTTAATAAAACCGTCCTTTCCTCAGCTGGAAACCGAATAGCTGAAATATTTATATAATTCTAGTAAAAATTAATATGCAATTTTTGTGCCTGATTATTAGAAATCGCTTCCTCGAAGACCTCGACGAATAACCACGCAGGCATTACAGTGAACACCTCTTACAAACCCGTCATTTTTTGTCTATATTCAATCACCAGTCTTAATAGAAATCCTTCTTTCTAATACCCGTATTTTATTCACTCCATTGTTTATTAAGCAGTATCCATCCAGAAACTAGAAATTCTTTTCAAGGTCAACAAAACTAAATTATTTTAACAGCTCCTCAAAACATACCTGCCCTGTGGAATCCCCATAGGCATTCGGAAAGCGAAATTCCATTGGGCAAGCATTTCAAAGGCCAAGCAGGAATATATTGATATATCTAAAGGATTACTCTCTGAGACTGACGCTGATATTGGGAAAAAGAAAAAAATTTTGGATGGAAACTACCTATTGATTATTATTTATGTGCCGTACCAAAGTTACTTCATTCGCTTTTTCATTAAAATGTACCTCATCCATGTAAAAGCGGGCGATAGATATACCCCGTCCATGGGGAATTGCGATGTTCTCATCGTTCCTTGGGTCAGGGATTTGACGCCAGTTGAATCCCTCTCCTTCATCACTAACGACAAAACAAGCCCTTTTCTGATAAATTAAACACTCAATTGTAACCACTTTTGATGCAAAAGGTTCTTCTTTCATTCGCCTTTTTATAAAATCATCGAAATCTCCATCCTTTAAAGCCTTATTCTTCGTCTCCCAATCGATAGCTAGATTTCCATGTTCTACTGCATTAATAATTATTTCGTTTAAGCCTATACGAATCGCTATTATATCTTTATGGCTGCAATCCGCTCCCAAGAGTTCAATAATTTCATCAATAACGGAAGGTATAATCTCAGGATCACTTGACATCTTGATAACCTTGTGAATCTGCACTGCTTAGGCCTCTTTTTGTTCAAAACCAAATAGGATGATGTCATCGCCTGGCCCTTCTTTACCCCTGGTCCATTTCTTAAGATGCAAGATGATATCGGACAGTATCTCTTTCAGCTTTAACTTTCTATTCTTTCGAATAATCTCCTTCAAACGAGAGACACTAAACTTCTTATCGAACCGGTTCATGGCATCAAGAATTCCATCTGAACAAAGTATAATCTTTTGATTTGGCTCAAGATGGAGTTGAGATTCCTGGTATTTTGGCTCTTTAAAGAAACCAATTGGAGGGCCACTTGCATCAGTCAATAACTCTGCCCCATTCTTATTTATCAATATTGGGTAAGGGTGTCCGGCATTTGACCATGTGAATGTCTTTTGGTATATGTTAAGTATTCCGTATAATATTGTGAAATATTGCCCTATATTTGAATCCATTGGAAATTTCTTATTGAGAGATTCAAGAACTTTTTTTGGGGAAGCTAGGTAATAATAAGGGGGGAATTTGGTACGTATCTTGAGTATATCCCAGTTCTCTGATAATAAACGGCTCAATAAAACGGATAGCAGGGCAGCAGAGATTCCATGTCCTGAAACATCCAAGACGTAGATTCCGTAGTGAATCTCATCAAGGCGCAACACATTGAGCATATAGCCCCCCAACTGATCAGAAGGAAGAAACTCCCAGCAAACATCTACTCCATTTATATTAGGGATATCATTAGGCAAGAAGCTTTTTTGAATATTAGCGGCATATTTTAAGTCATCCATTATCTTGCGGTTGGCTTCCTTCAATAGATGGTTTTTCTTACGAAGATTGTTTTCCATTTCCAAAATGCGCATTCCTGCCTTTATTCTACCCCATAGTTCCTCTCTATGAAAAGGTTTTGTCAAAAAATCGTCAGCACCTGCTTTAAACATTCTAACTAGATCTTTGGTCTGTTCCCTTTCTGTAAGAAAGATAGTATAAATATATTTTTCAGTATCGAGTTTACGAATTTTTCTGCAAAACTCTGCTCCATCCCTCCTCTTCATCATCCAGTCAGTAATTACCATATCAATCCCATCGTTTCTTATCATATCCAGTGTTTTTGGCCCAACTTGGGCAGTCAACACCCCGTATCCCCATCCGTTAAATTTCGCTTGAAGATCTTTTATAGAAGCAGGATTAGTCTCAGTGACAAGAATCTTCATAGGTTAGATACCCTTTCCTCTAGTTTTAATATTTCATGATTTTGTCATCTATCGATCTATCGATATCTTTAGTGTGATGTCTTTTCATTCGATAACTCGATACTCTTATTCGCTCTATTATTTAAATGCACATCAAGAAATGAGAAATTCTGTTCAATTTCAAGGCTCAATTCTTCCTGTTGTCCAAAAGGCTTTTTGACAAGTCCAAGACTCACACTTAGCTATTCTGAAATTCACCTCATGGGGTACAACAACTAGAATCGTTTGTCTTTACCTGTCTCTCCCGGGAAACAAAGTACCTAGACTTGTCAATAAAAAACCTTTTTTGAATAAGTAAAAAAGGACTCGGGAAACACCCTTTTATGACCAAACTCCTCCATTTACATAAATCGATTGACTCGTAACATACGAAGAAGCGTCAGAGGCTAAAAAAATTACGGCCCCAACAATATCTTCAGGTTCAGCGATACGGCCAAGGGGGATTGAACTTGATATTTGCTTTGACAGATCTGGATTACTCCATAGTGGCTTGCTGAATTCTGTTCTTGTCAAACCAGGACCAACTGCGTTTACTCTAATATTATGACCTGCCCATTCCAATGCCATGGATTTGGTAAGCATTTTAAGCCCCGCCTTACTCGCACAATATGCCCCCATTGCAAATTCTGCCTTTTCTGCACCAACAGTTGTTATGTTTATAATCCTTCCGCCCTTTTGGGCTATCATTATCTTGGCAACTTCTCTACTCAAAAGAAAGACAGCTCTCAGGTTTGTATTGAATATCTTATCCCATCCCTCTTGACGGAGATCCATCAATGGCCTCATATAACTAGTAGCCGCACTATTTACCAATATATCGACCTTTCCAAATTTTTCTTTAGCTTTTTGTACAAGGTTTTCAATATCCTCTTTTATTGTCACATCCACTTTTAGAGGCAAAGAATCTCTCCCCATCTTCCCTATCTCTTTAGATACTTCTTCCAAATCAGGAAGGTTTCGGCTACACAAGACTATGTTTGCTCCAGCGTTAGCCATTCCTAGCGCTATAGCTCGGCCTATTCCTTTGCCACCACCCGTAACCAAAGCTATCTTACCGTCCAATGAAAAAGCTCCTCCCATTTTTAATTCCTCCTTCCTTAAATTTAAAGATACTGCGGAAAAAAAATTTTCCTTAAAAAAAACCTATAAGTATCTCTCTTATATAATATAAAATTAGATAAGTCCAATATTAAAGGGAAATGTATGAAGATCACTAACCTCGAGTTTACCGAAAAATCATTAAATATATTTTTCTGATGAACGATTGTATCTGTGGGAGTAAAGTGTTATGCCAAAAAGCCGCTGAAGTTATTGACCAACTTAAAAGTTGTGGAACTCGATGTTTCCATTGAAAGGATATTGCATATCTATTTGACCAGGTGGAATTTTGCTTATTGTGACGATAAAAAGACTCTCGGCTAAGGCAGATAGCTTGAGGGTTCAAGGATTCAAGGGGTCAAGTGATCAAGGGATTTTTTTCTTCACTCCTCTCGAATCCTGGAATCCTCGACCCCTCTAACCCTTACGGCAAAAAAGATTGCACTGAAGTCTTCGCCTAAAGGCGAGGGTTTTCTCCCATTCCCCGAAGGGGACAATAATACGAATACAACCAGAAATAACTTATTTTTACTGTTTTTTTTATCATTTTCCCCTGTTGCATTATATGTTTTAATATCTTAAACTGGTGGTTGTAGGTGTTGGCTAATAACTGTCATGCATCTCATGCCCCAAAGGAGAAATCATGAAAGTATCTAGAGTTACCATCGTAACGCTTGGCGTAGCCGATTTAGGCAAGGCTACAGAATTTTATGAAGCTGTACTTGGCACGACTCCAAATACATCTTCTGAAGATATCACTTTTATTGAACTTCCAGGAACGTGGATTTCTCTCTACCCTTTTGAAAAACTTGCAGAAGACATTTCTCAGGAGGTTCCGGTTACTCGTAGTGGATTTAACGGAGTCACACTTGCCCACAATGCTCGTAGCAAGGACGAGGTTGTTGCTATCGTAAAACGAGCAGAGTCTGCTGGTGCCCGTGTCGTGAAAGAACCACAAGAAACATTCTGGGGTGGCTTCAGTGGGTATTTCGCAGACCTTGATGGCTATTACTGGGAAGTGGCTTGGGGGCCAATGTTTGAGTTTACAGAGAATGGCGAAATGAAATTCAAAGAAAACGCATAGCATCTATATGGCCTCGAGTTGTCAAGAAAAAGTTCCTCCTGTAGATCGGAAAAAGAATAAAGAGCATAAATAGCATCCGTCTTAAAATATGTTACCGTTGACAAACGGCCCTATGGTTCGG
>JAXHVA010000054.1:0-29067 GCA_034189035.1 Thermodesulfobacteriota bacterium | reverse complement strand
TGTTTCATCGATTCCCAATTTATACTTCGAGGTTTCAATACTGTTCTCTCTTCTCTTTTCTCTCTTTTTTTCCTTCTTTTCCTCTTTTCGTGCATCATTTTTTAACCAGATCAAATTCTAAAATCCTCCATAGACAACCATCTATTATCACCAACACACCAGCAGTAATGAGTCTCCAATTTATAAAAGGGCCCTTCCCCCCAAGTTGTTTTTTTCTTAGGTCTCTATATGCAACGTACTACAATGTACGCCTCGACTCAAGCTGCCGATCAGTCGTTCCTAGAGAAAGAACTCATTTTATAAAACGAAAATTCCCATGTGCTTTATCCTTGTTAAATCCCTTGTTTCTGGACGGATACAAAGTCGATTCTCATTGAAAAAGCACCTAATGGCAATATCGGCTATTATTAAGTATATGTATTGTTAGCTTCCAGGTATTAACATGTAAAGAGTTTATTACCCAACCTTCTTTGATATTGATCCCAGCGTTTAATCAAATTACACTTTTCATTCTCAAATACTCGAACGATCATCTCAAAATACTCTTCACATTCTTTTATTCCCATATGAGCCGTTTTGTTAACAAAGGAAAGAATTCGAGAGTGATAGAAGGGAATGAGGGCATCCATAATTTCATCTTTTGGAATTCTATTGTTTCTATACGCAATAGCAAAATCGAAAAGGATCCGCGCCCAGACATCACTTTGGTAATAAAACTTATCTATAGGGAGTTTGGAAGCCTTTTTTACTTCATTAAACTCCGGCTTGGGGATGATCTTTGTCCATACCTCACCATATCGATCAAAACCACAAAGTAAGCTATCATGCAGAGCTTTTGTATTTACATTTACAATCGGGGGTTTTTCCTCAACTCCGAGGCCAAATCCAAAGATACTGCTTGGCAAACTATGCGAAGTGTCTTTCCATAGATACTCAAAATCGATCATCAGATCGAAGAAGGTCATAACCACCTGCTTAAACATAGGACCTAAATCCCTGGCTGGGTCCTTCGCCCTATGGGTCTTGGGGCTACCCAAAAATGTCTGACACACTTTAAAACGCCGGGCAATCGCTATGGTCGTCATCCATATATCTATTCCGAAATTGGAAACATTTTCATTCCAGAGTTTTTCTGATAAAAATGCTCGGGCCATTCTTCCACAAAACCCAAAATCCCCCCCAATCGGCTGTCTTACTCGAAGGCCAAAAAGTGTCCTTAACATAGGATAGGCAATATGATTAGTAATAGAACCGTCGTATTTATGGCGAACATAAATCGGGCTTACATAATTAAAACCAACAAACACAGGCTCCACCAGGTATTGAATCCATTCGGGGGTAATGCTCTTTAAATCTGCATCCACAACTGCCACTGCCTTGGCCCGAAGCTCAACTGCCGCCTCAAAAAGATTCTTTAGATTGTTTCCCTTTCCCTTTATCCCCTTCGATGTTGAGATATATATCTTGGGCATAGATGTTGGGGTGTTCATAAATGCATCCTTTGTCCCATCCGGCGAATCGTTATCCACATTAATAATCACGGATTTTTTATATGGGAAGAAATCCGTTAATCCTTTGTCTGCCATCTTGGTAGGATATGAAATGGAATCCGCTTCGTTATAGGAAGGAATTCCAACAACAATATCTGCGCTATTTATACATTCAGGATTTTCAACAATAATTCCCATTTTTAACTCCTTCATGTTAATAAAAAATTGTGTAATAGCTTCATTAAATAGTAATTTGAGTGGTCTTTGACTAACATTTTTAATTTATTTTAGAAGATTCAAGTAAAGCGAAGCAATAAATATGTAAATGTTTACAATGATACAATTGCAAATTGTTTGAGGGAGCCTGCAAAATGCAGTTATCTGTAATGTTTCGTAATGTCCATCCAGAAATGAAAAATCTTTATTGGTTGCGCAACATGTAATTTCTTTTGCTGTTGGTTCTAAAATGAAATTTAGTATCTTATAACACAGGATCAAATTATATCCAAGAAAAAGATAAAAACACAATTAGGATCCATCTAAAAATGAGCAATTGTGTTGAAAACGGGCACTATGTAATTCAGTTCATCTTTACAGAAACTAGCTTGGATACTCCTGATTCCTCCATTGTCACACCGACAAGGGCATTGGCTATCTCCATAGTTCTTTTGTTATGGGTCACAATGACAAATTGGGAGTTATCAGACATATCTATAAGTAACTTATTGAATCTTTCTATGTTTGGATCATCCAAAGCTGCGTCTACCTCATCGAGAATGCAAAAAGGGCTTGGTTTTATAGTGAATATTGAAAAGATTAAAGCTATCGTAGCCAGAGTCTTTTCTCCTCCGGAAAGTAGGTTAAGGCTCTGAAGCCTCTTTCCCGGAGGCTGGGCAATTATCTCTATACCGGTCTCTAGAAAATCGTCCTCATCGGTTAATATAAGCTCGGCCTCCCCACCTTTAAACAGACATGAAAATGTTTCTTTGAACTTTTCATTGATAGCCAAAAAAGTCTCATTAAAACTCTTCTTTGTTACCCGGTTGATCCTTTTTATAGTCTTTTGGAGGTATTCTAAAGACTGGCTTAAATCGTCCTTTTGAGCGATCAAGAATTCGAATCTCTGTGTCAATTCTTCATAATCACTTATAGCCATAAGGTTCACTTCACCCATACGTTCCATCGATTCCCTTAGGTTCTCAAGCCTTTCTTTCATCTCGCCTTCATTCCAACCACAGGTTGAAAGATCAAGGGTCTTATCTAACCCAATATAGTATTTCTCTTTTATCCTCTGTTTAAGATTAGTTATAGTGAGGTCTATCTCTGTTATATTGAGATTCAGCTCAGAGAGCCTCCGATTTATAACTTCCAGATCTCTTGTAAGGTCTTTATTTCTATCCTCTTCTTTCCTTATCTGCTCAAGTACTATATTGGTCTCCATCTTTTTTCTACTCAAAAAATCTTCAAGGTCTTTATAAAGATCGAGCAGCCCCTCCAAAGCGACCTTAGAATCACCTATCATCTCGGAAATATTATGCATCTTGCATACATTTTCTTGTCTCTCCGTCTCTTTCTTCTTTGTCTCTTTAATTAATTCTTCTTTAATATTCCTCAGACGATTTTGGTTAAAAGATATGCCTTTAAGCTTCTCTTTTAAAGAGCTTATCCTCACCTTCGAATCGGTAATATCTGCCCTCAGTCCATCTATCTCTTTCTTTGCTTCCTTCTCTTCTCTTTGTAATTTGCCTACTCGCTCTTCTTTTTCGTTTCTTACTTGGGAAAGCCTTTTTAACTCCTTTGTCTTTTCCAATAGATATCTTTCCGACTTTTCACTATCAACGCGTAATTGATCTCTGTCAAAGTTTAATATCCCTGCCTTCTCTTTGTGCCTGTTTAACTCTTTTTGAACCTGGCTTAGATCGTTTTCCAAGGTAATCGTCTTGACCTCTGTAGTATGCAGCTCTTGGTTCAGTCTCTCAATTTCTCCTTGTAGTGATGATATATCCTCTAGGACAAGTATATGCTCGTCTTTAATAGTATTGTACTCCCGCGTTATCTGTTCTGTTTTATGTTCTAATTCCTTGATTTCTCTATTCTTTTGTAATATTCCTCCTGTAACATAATCTTTGCTGCCACCGGTAAGCACACCATGGGAATCTATTATGTCTCCATCAAGGGTAACCAGATCACCAATATAGCCATTCTTATTCCAGAACTCTATAGCTTTTGTCAGGTCTTCCACTATGTGCACATTGGCCAACAAGTATTTGGCAATATCAGTAAAGCCATCTTTTACTTTAACTACATCTATTAATTCGACGAACTTGTTGTCTGTAAAAGATGTGTCATTGTGGGTTTGTTTTTCTTTTATTGGTATCATGGGTATAAAACTGCTCCTGCCAGCAGATTGACTCTTCAAAAATGCAATAGCCTCTACACCTTCATACTGACTTTTAACGATAATATACTGGAGCCTTTCTCCAAGAATGGCCTCAAGGGCTGTCTCGTATTTCGATTCAGTCTCAACTATATCGGCTACCACTCCAAAGATTCCGCCATTTTTCTGATCTTCAGCATCGTGTTTCAAGAGTATCGAACGAACCCCTTCCTGATACCCCTCAAGGTTTCTCTGAAGCTCTTTCAGAGAATTTAGACGGGCAGTATTCTCTCCCATCCTTTCTTTTAGACCTTCCATGGCTTTCCCTTTGTCCTCCAAGGTAACCTTCAATCTATTGACATGATTCAATCTCTTTTCCTTCTCATCTTCTAATTCCTGTTTTACGGCTCTTTGCTCTTCATATTCCTTTTCTAATCTATTCTCTCTAAGTTCCAAACTATGAATTGCCTCTTTTATAGCGCCTATCTCCTTTTTGTTCCTGTTCTCCCTTCTTGAGAAATTCTCATGTTGATCTCGAAGATGAGCTATAGAATTTTTCAGATGGGTCGATTCTGTTAGTATATCAATGAGATCGGCCTTCAGCGTTTCAACACTCTTTATTGTGGTCTCGTAAAACTGCTCTTCCCTGTTAAAGCGCAATTCAACTTCTCTCAATTTCAACTCTAAATCGGTCAGGGTACTATAAAAATCGACCTGCCTTTGATCTAATGTCCGAATCTCTTCTTTGGTAGCCTTAAGTTGAGAGTTGAATTTTGTGATATCTTCTTTCAAGCTGACACTCTGTTTTTCAAAATTTTGTAAATCTTTACTGCCATACTCTATCCTGTCTTTATTCCTTAGGATTGAATTGTTTACACTAAAGAACCTTTCCTGGATACTTTTTAGCTCATTTTCCTTATCCAAAAGCATGATCTTCATCTTCTCAAGCCGATTTTCATTGCTCTGGATCCTTGCGAAAGATTCTGTTTCTTTAACTCTCAGGGTATTTATCAGGTTCTCCATTTCTTGCTTCTTATTTAAAAGACCTTCGTATTCATTTGAAGCCATTTTCAGTTCTATATCTCGTATCTCTCCTTTGATCGAGTTGTATCTCTTCGCCTTTTTGGCCTGTCTATTGAGGGAGTTCATCTGTCTTTTGATCTCTCCAATAATATCGGACAGCCGAACCATATTTCGTTTTGTGGAGTCGATCTTACTCAATGCCTCTTTCTTTCTGCTTTTATATTTTGTTATACCTGCCGCCTCTTCAATCAAAAATCTTCTGTCCTGAGGCTTAGCATTCAAGATACTATCGACCTTTCCCTGCTCTATAACAGAATAGTTTTTAGATCCTACTCCTGTATCCATGAAAAGCTCTGAAATGTCCTTTAAGCGGCATGGAGTCTTATTGATATAGTATTCACTATCACCGGATCGAAAGAAACGTCGTGTAATTTGAATCTCACTGAACTCCTTGCATGTGGGCGGAGCAACACCGTCTTCATTGGAAAAGATCAAAGAGACCTCTGCAACCCCGATCGGTTTTCTCCTTTCACTCCCATTAAAGATGACATCCTCCATTAGGGCTCCTCGAAGCTGTTTGGCACTGTGTTCCCCCATAGCCCACCTAATGGCATCAACAACATTGCTCTTCCCACAACCATTTGGTCCAACTATGGCTGTAATTCTAGGCTGGATAGAAAAGACAGTCTTATCAACAAAGGACTTAAACCCAAAGACTTCAACTTCTTTTATCTTCATGCCCCAAAACCTCTTTATTAAGTGACACGCTATCCTCTGCCTCCTTCTTCTTCCCTGAAGAACAAAAACTTTTTGTTAATTTACCATTGATTATACCCCTTGTAAAGAGAAAAATACAACAAAATGTATTTATTATTATTTATGCCACAACATATAGTAGTTTATGCAATTCCAGGTTCTCCCAGTCTCTTCATTTAAAAAAATGTTATTGACTTCCTTCAGAAAAAAAATCGGTTACGTAAAGGCAATCACATTATAACCTGTGTAAAAATCGCTAGTAATTGATTATAAAGAAAGAACAGTATTAATTTTTAGCAAGGTACATTCACAAATGTCTCTTGCTAAGACCCATAACCAAAGAACAATTCCTTGTTCTTCCTTAACACTCACTACACTGCCGTGATAAGTTGCACACATTGTAATGTGATCCCCTTTGCTGAGTGAATTCAATAGCCATTAATAAAAAAAGCGGACTTTTTTAGTCCGCCGATATTCTCTCCTCCTGTATGACAGGATCAGAAACGAGGTTGTACTGAATCCTCCCTATTTGGTTATACAATCCCTCTATTAATGAGTCGGCAATGAATCATAAATCAATCTGTCCATAAAATCAGTCTTTTTATTGTTTTGATATTCTTCCATAATATAGGGACGGCTGTTATAAAATCTGATTGGCCCAATAAAACTAAGACATACAAAGAGAGGAAGTTCTAAAAGCCCCTGTTCATAAGTCCCCAAAGCCACTTTTACAAATTGATTATTTAAACTCTCTAGCTTCATCTCTAATGATTCTCTTTTATCTGTTTCCAGCATCGACCCTCTAAGCGGCTTTACATCTTCACAAAAGGGCTTATGGCCATAGACGATTACATCAGGAATCCGGATACTAAAGTTTTCATTCCAAAGTTTCTTCCTTTGTTCCAGCTCTCTTCTAGCGAGATCAATAGTACTATAGTACTCCTCTTGTTTAGCATGCCCCCAAACCCTGCAGTTAAACGATCTATAATCATAAATAATACACTTCCCCTCTTCGAGAAACGGACAGCTTAGAAATGTATTAACCAATGACAAAAACCCAAATTCTAATATCCTCCTTATCACATGATAAAATCTGTCTGGAAAACTCTCTTTTATTCCCCTAAATATCTGCAGATACTCAATAAGGTATACCCTTGGAGCGTTCTTACAGCATTTACCGCAACACTTGCACCTAGTATGTGGTATCTCACTGTATATGTTATGGAGTTTTTCAAAACAGAAGTCCTTTATTGCAATACCGATCAAAGAACAAATAGCATCTTCGGATAGGATCATCTCTTAACTATTGCCCGGTTCATTTTGGTTTTGTTGGACTTTGCCAATGGCAAGCTCAAAACCTGCATATGCGGTTTTATAATCAAATACTGCCTGAAAATAGTTTACTTTTGCAGCGGTGAGGGCTACCCTGGCATCCATTACCTCTATCTGTGGCGACACCTCGTTTTTATACCTTGTCTCTGCTATTCTTAAACCCTCCATGGCCTGCTGCACATTCTTCTTTTGAGAGAGGACCCTTTCTTTTGCCTCTTGGATCTCATGTAGAGAACTCCTGACCCGAAGTTTTACCTCCTCTATCAAATCATCGTATGAGATTTCCGCCTTTTTTATCTCTATCGAGGATTGATCTACCCGACTCTTTACGGCAAAACCTTCGAAGATGGGTATTTCAGCCATTACTCCAGCATTCCATCCCCAGTCCCATTCGATCTCTGAAGATCCAAACTGGGGAGCAACCCCCCAGTAATTCGCATAAAGGAAGACTTGTGGTTTATATCCACCCTTTGCAATATTCAAATTCTCTTTGTTCATATCTATAACAAACTTCTGCTTTTTCAGATCAGGATGTTGATTTTTGGCAATCTCTATTGACTCCTCAAGAGAAAATAGCCCCCCATCAGTATATGCCAGTTCACCTTGGAGTAAAATATTCGCTGTATAATCCAGTCCTAGAAGTCTCTTAAACGAGTCTTTTGCTATGGTCAATTGGTTCTTTGCCTTAATCAGTGGGGGTCTGGCATTTGCCAGCTCAACCTCAGCCCTCAATACCTCAAAATTAGATGCGAGTCCCACATTGAACTTCTTTTTTGTGATATCGAGGTGTTCCTCTAATAGCTCTACGGATTCCTGTCTTATCTTAACCAACTCTCTTAGGAAAAGGATTGTATAATATCCCTCTTTTGTCTTGTATACGACCTGATTCTCTGCTCCTCTTTGCCCTATCTCAGAATAGTCCTTATATATATCAGCAATCTTCAGGGCACTTCGCACCTTTCCGCCAACATAAAATGGCTGTTCTAAGCCAAGATTCACTTCAAAGTTATCTTCGTTTCCTATATCTATCCCTGAAAAGGTTATCGATTCATCAATACGCTCATACTTGCCCGAGGCTTTTATCTTTGGCAATGCCCCTGCACGTGCCTCTACTATCCTTTTATCTGCCATTCGCTTCTCTTGTTCCATGAGCAGGATCTGCGTATTGTTCTTTAAGGAAAGATCAATACAATCATTTAAATTAAGATCCAACCTCTCGGCGATAGAAAAGGAAACCGGATGAAATAGAACGCATAGTATAAATAAAATGATAGAGCGTATCGTAAGATTCATGAGTATCAATCCCCCCTAGTCTTCTTTTGAAATTTGCTCGAAAAGTAATTGCCAAGATCGTCAAAGAGAGTGTATACCACAGGGACAACCAGAAGGGTCAGAAACGTGGACGTAACCATTCCACCGATAACAACCCTGGCCATAGGGGCCCTTGCCTCGCTGCCTTCACTGTATGCCAGAGCTATCGGCAAAAGCGCAACAATCGTAGTCACCGCAGTCATTAGAATGGGCCTCAGACGAACAGGCCCTGCCTCCAGTAAGGCCTCGTCTCTTTCTTTCCCCCTTTTGATAAGGGTATTCGTATAATCCACTAAGAGTATGGCATTCTTCGTTACAATACCCATAAGCATAATCACCCCAATCGCACTGAATATGTTTAAGGTGCTCCCTGTAATGAGCAGCCCTCCAAAGGCCCCCACAAGACAAAGGGGTAATGAGAGCATGATCGTAAAGGGGTGAAGGAAACTCTCAAACTGAGAGGCCAATACCATATAGATGACGATGATAGCTAGTATCAAAGCAAAAAGCAGATACTGAAAGGTCTCTTTGAAGACCTTTCCCCTCCCAACATAGCTTGTCCTGTACAGAGAGTCTTTTGGGATAGCCTCAAAGGCAATACCGTTTAAAAGGGCCTGTGCCTTTCCCAATGGCAGGTCTTCAAGATTTGCATATATTGTCACTGATCGCTGCCTGTTGAACCTGTTTATCAAATTCGGGCCTGCCCCTTCTTCTATACGAACCAGGTTGCTTAAACGGATCAATTCCCCTTTGGAAGACCTGACCAGTAAACGGTTCATATCGAGAGGGGTCTCTCTGTTATCGCTTATGGATCGAATTCTTACGTCATACCTCCTGTCTATCTCTTTGTATTTCGTGACATCGATCCCGCCTACAAGAGCCTGTATCGTTGTAGACAGAGAACGCACATCTACCCCGAGGTCATTGGCCTTGTCCCTGTCCACAAAGACCTTTACGATCGGTTTGGTTAACTCAAAGTCTGAATCAATATCGACGAAACCCTTTATTTTTGAAAGCTTTTTCATTATCTTCCCTGAATATTCGCGAAGTATTTTAACATCAGGCCCTTGAATAACGAACTGAATATCAGCGTTTGACCTCCCCCCACCGAGAGGCGATATAACCTCAACACTGGAGGTTATACCTGGTACAGTGGCCAACTTCTTTCTTAAAAAAGCCATGACTTCATGTTGTGATTTCTTTCGATGATCCCTTGGCTTAAGAGTGACAAATGCAATCCCCTTATTGATTTCCTCGGTCTGACCCAAACCAATTGCAGAAAAGAAATGCATGGTCTCAGGCAATTGAGTTACAATCTCCTCCAATTTCTTCAAGAAACTGTCACTGTAATTTACAGAAGAACCGAGAGGACACTCGATCCTCACGATAAATTCACCCCTGTCCTCATCAGGAGTGAATTCACTGAAGAACATAATGAATATTCCAAATAATACGATCCCAAACCCAACAGCACACAAGGCAAGGAACACCACTTTAAATCTATTTCTTAGTACTATACTGAGAGCTCTTCTGTAAATGGCATCCACTGAGGTAAAAAAACGCTCTAAGGCTGTGTATACAGCCCCGTGGCCCTTTCCATACCTCATAAACCTGGAACACAACATCGGCGTCAATGTGAGGGAGATAAACAGGGAGATGAGGATTGCAAAGGTAACTGTAAGGCCGAACTCAAAGAAGAACCTCCCAATGATTCCCTTCATAAAGGCTACAGGAATAAAGACCGCTGCAATTGAAAAGGTGGCTGCTGTAATGGCTAGGGCAATCTCAGAGACACCATCTTTTGCTGCAGTGAATGGCTCGCTGCCCTCTTCCAGGTGTCGGAAGATATTTTCCAAGACAACGATTGCATCGTCGATGACCATTCCCACTGCAAGAGATAGACCCAACATTGTCAGGTTGTTTATTGTAAAACCCAAAGCGTTCATTAAGGAAAAAGTAGCTATCAATGCAGTTGGGATCGTCACCACGCTAATAAGGGTTGTCCTCGTATTTCTCAAAAAGAAAAGAATCACAAAAGATGTGAGCAATGCCCCGTACAGGATATCGAATTGTACATCACCAATGGATCGCTTAATGAACTTTGATGAATCGAAGGCGATTTCAACATGAATTCCTTCCGGAAGGGTTGCTTTTATCCTCTGCACCTCTTCTGTTACACGATTGGCTACTGCTACTGTATTTGTACCGGATTTTCTTCGGATCCCAAGCCCAATTGATGGTATACGATTGAACCTTGCAATTGACCTCATGTCTTCAGACGCATCCTCCACATATCCGATATCCTCCAGCCTCACCGGTGATCCGTTTTTGAAGGATATGACTAGCCTATTAAAATCCTCCGGTCTTTCAAACTCTCCTTTTATGTAGACGACAAACTCCCTCGATATACTCTCAATCCTCCCTCCCGGAATCTCTATGTTTTTTGTCTGAAGGGCACGGATCACGTCATGGGATGTTATACCATACGCCTCCATCTTAACACTATCGAGCCATACCCTGATCTGTCGCTCCCTAAACCCTCCGAGAAGCACAGAGCCGACACCGCTCAGTGTCTGAATCCTCTCCTTGATATTGTACTTTGCGAAATCTGAAAGTTCCCTGTAGGTCTTGTTTCCGTATACTGCAACCCAGATAATCGGCTGTGATGCAATATCAAGCTTGTCCACAATCGGCGGGTCTACTTCTCTCGGAAGGTTTCGTCTAGCCAGCCCAACCTTGTCTCTGACATCCTGGGCTGCAACATCGATATCCCTTTCAAGGACGAATTGAACAAGGATCTGTGATATCCCCTCGGAACTGATGGAGATCAGAGAGTCAACCCCCTCAATGGTATTGATCTCCTCTTCAATAACATCTGTCACGTCGATATCCATTACCTCTGCATTGGCACCTTCCAGTTTAGTTGTAACCGTTGCATACGGAAACTCAACATCCGGATAGAGATCTACACCCATACTCATATAGCCCAAGTATCCGAATATGACGATACCGATGATGACCATGGTGGTAAATACCGGTCGATTTATAGAAGTGTCTGATAAAAACATAGCACCCTCAGTTATTCTTTTCTACCTTTATGAGGGCATTATCTGCGAGGTTGTTATGCCCTTCTTTTACCACGATATCGTCCGCTTTAAGCGTATCTGATATCACCTCTACCTTTCCATCAAAGCGTCTGCCAATACCAATATGATAAAACTTTGCCTTGCGTTCCCTTATGACAAATACAGCCGGCCTTTCAGCAATCATAACAACAGCCTCCTCATCGAGTACTATGGCATTCCTTCGAATAAGGGTGATTAACCTTACACCCGCAAAAAAACCCGGTTTCAGTCTGTATTGCTCGTTTTTTATCTTTGCCTTTACCTCTATGCTCCGGGTCGTCTCATCAGATTCTGGGCTTATATAATAGACAGCTCCTGCAAAAATATCTTTTGGAAAAGCCCTTATTTTGGCCTCCACCTTCTGGCCTACCTTTACCTCGCCTGCAAACCTCTCGGGGATAAAAAAGGAGAGTTTCAAAGGATCGTTCTGTACCACCTTAAAAAGATTCGTCCCCACTGTAACATACTCTCCAATTGATACGATCCTATTGCTTACGATACCGGTTATTGGCGATAAAACCTTCGTATCCTTAAGGCTTTTCTCAGCCAGTGCAAGTGCCGTCTTTGCCCTTTCTATCCTTGCCCTTGCCAGAGCAATCTCTTCTTTGGTTGGGCCACTCGTTGCGATCTCATACTCTTCTTTTGCAGAGAGCTCCTTCTTCTTTGCAATCTCATACATGGCCTCCATACTATCGAATGAGCTCTTATCTATTATACCGTCTTCGTATAACTCTTTGTATCTCTTATAGTCATTCGCTACCTTCTCAAAGTTAATCCTGGCCTCCTCCAGATTGGCCTCGATCTGCTTTACCCGTTCTTGTCTTGTCCATGCCATGAGCTTGTTAAGGGAGACCTCTGCCTCTTTTACCATGGATCTGGCTTCCATGGTCTTCAGTCGTATCTTTTCATCGTCGATCCGTAAAAGGACACTCCCCTTTTTTACATGATCACCTTCATCTAAACATATCTCTTTTACAGTACCAGTAACCTCTGAGCTGACTGTGATATCATCATTGGGGAAAAACGAACCGACAGCATCTATTGAATGTTCCACATCCATTACCTTTACATGGGTGACCTCCACGTCAACAGCCTTCTCTTTTATGCCCTCATTGGGTGATTTCTTGCCCTCTTTTTCATTCCCACAACCGATAACTGGAATGCAGATAAATGATACTATGGAAATCACTGTGAGGATCGTCTTTAGTGTTTGCACGATCTTACTCCTTTCCTCTGATTATCTTGAGCCCCCTTTGCTAAGCCCAGATCGGCATAGGTCGATCACATGTGAAGACAGATCAGGAAGCTCCAAAGGCCCGAGTAACTTGAGACGACTCAATCCATAGAGCATCCCTTCAAGAATCAGTGCTGCCTTTTCAGGGGTAATATCCCGAATCGAACCGTCTGCCTGGCCCTGTTCAATGCATACCCTGATGAGATCCACCACTTTGAAAAAGTGGGTATTGGCTACCTTCCTGAAGGGAGACCCCTTTTTCATAATAGTGAAAGGGAAATCGCGGATCACCACCATCAAATCCTCAGCTCTTTGCTCACTGAATAGAAAGTGAAAACCCACCAGTTCTTCCAATGCCTCAAGTCCGGTATTTGCCTTTTTCACCCATGATCTTGCTCCCTCAATGTACTGCTCCATCATCTCTTCAAATACATAGACTAAAATCCCCTCTTTGGTCTTAAAGTGATGAAAGATCGTACCCTCAGCGACCCCTGCCTGTTTGGCTACCTCAGAGGTAGGTGTTGCGTGGAATCCCCTTTGTGCAAACAACTGTTTTGCAGCTTTTATAATAGATTCTTTTCTCTCCACAAAAACCTCCACAGTATCATTGGGGAAACTAGACACAGAACGGTTCCCCTAGTCTTATAGCAAGACCTATTCAGGTTTATTACACATCCTAGAGCTTATAGTATTTGATTGATTACTCACTCAATATTTTACCCGACTAAACCGTAAATGTCAATAAAAAAAGTCAGTCTATTGTAAAAAAAGGGGGGGGGGAGGGAATCCCTTATGGGACTTTTTATTCGAGTCAATCGGAGTTGTTGTGTGAGTGTTTTAAAGATAAAAATGAAGATAATTAGGGAGTTACTCAAGAAGGACTGTCTTTTTCTGTTTTTTTATCTCAAAGATCCTCTTTATAATATCAGTGGTAGATGCCCCCTTTATTTCAGGTATGCGTACCACCTTTCCTCCACTTGCTTCGACAATATCCCTTCCGATGATCTTATCTTCATCCCAGTCCCCGCCTTTGACCAGCAAATCAGGCCTTAAATAAGAGATGATACGAAACGGATCAGGCTCGTCGAATAGTACAACATAGTCGACAAAATTTAATGCACAAAGAACCTCAGCCCGCTCATCCTGGGGGATAATGGGCCTTGTTTTTCCTTTTATCTCTTTCACGGATCGATCGCTGTTTACAGCCACTATAAGGATGTCTCCCAGTTTCTTTGCCTCTTCTAGATAACGGGTGTGTCCTACATGGATCAGATCGAAACATCCATTGGTAAAGACGACCCTCTTCCCCTCTCTTTTCAGGTTCTCTATCTCTTCTTTCAATTCCTCTTTGCTTTTTATCCTCTTTTTCAATCCGGTCATCTCCTGTCAGTTCTGCTGCCATTTTGTTACTTAATATAAACATTATGGCACATCCTCTCTCATCTTTCAAGAGGTAGATTTCAAGACTGACTTATCAGGTAAAATCAGAATCTTGCTCTTATTGAATATGAGACGAAATCGACCTGTTCAAAGAAGTGGTTTATATACGCTGTGCCCCTCTTAGTTGATAGCGCTCCCTTAATTCGTTTGGTACACAAGCGAGCGATGAGATATTTATTAAGGAAGTCTCTGTTATCTATACTCATGTTTTGTTAGGTCTCTAAATGATACTCTCGGAATCAAGAGGGCATAACAGGGGAAATACCCTGCATACAAAAATATTCATTATTACATGGTATCCTGTCGCCATGTCTTTTCAGTAATAACCCAATTACTCCCGTTACCAGGCACAAGCGCTGGGAGGTTTGCAGCTAATGAAGGGGTCTGCCATATCTTTGGAACCTGAGAGCCTATATTGAATGTACTGCATACAATCGTCCCTGCTATTTCTGTCTGCATGTTCACATAAACGTCCCCCTCAGAGAAGAACGCCCCGGTTATTTCTAATTGAGAAGAACTGCCAATCTGCATGTCTCCATGACTGACTATAACCAAAAGGTCTGTAGTAGGCCAGGTAGCCCCAGTAGAATAAATATCATTATTGATATAAACCGTAACTCCGGTCGGATCGGACACATAGAGAATCCCCTTTCCGGATACCTGTAAATCAGCATTTTTATTCATTGTAAGTGTCCTGACTTTCACAAGACCGCTTATGGAAAGAATATGCGGGCTTGCACTTCCATCATAACTGATCGAACCATCGCCACTTGTTGCGCTTACTTGATACGAAGCGCCGTCATCTAATGTAAGCGAGCCGCTTACTAGTGCACTGGTCTGATCTGCAGCGGTGGTCAGATCAAGACAATTGCTGTTGTAAAGCGTGGTGTCGATCGATGGCATGGTGACAGAAACCCCAAGGTCATACGGTTTTGGCGAACTCGCCCCTTCTTCAGCATAAAGATTCTGACTTCCGGTACCACCAACGCCGTTATTTCCACCGAGTATATCAGCATTCACACCACCGCCACCATCCACGCCTGCTCCAACATAAATCCCTTTATAATAACTCGTGCTCTGTCCAATGAATCCGCTTCCTACTGTCATATCTACCTTTCCATTCCTGATTCTGAACTTTGATTTAAGATCAGATGATGTCCCATAGAAAAAGCAATTTGCAAGATCTGTATCCATGCCTGTATGGTTATTCTTGCAGTCACCGGTTTGGTTATAAAAGACCGTTGTGGTAGGAGTAACACCGTTTCCCAGGATATGAATGGATCCGGCAATCTTTACATTTCCATTAATGGGTATAGAACCGCTTCCGCCTCCGCCTCCAAATATAGCATTGTTCCATATTGAGACGTCTTCTGCGTAAAAAAACGACTCCAATACTGAGGTAGAACCATCCGGTCCTACACCGGTTGATCTGACCTTTGCTTCTGCAGGTTCCAACCCACCTCCATTGGTGTTATAAAACATTACCTCTACTGTATATGAACCTCCGCCAAATGCAAATGAACCAAGACTATAGAAGGTGCCTGCTGTAGGTGAAGATATGAAGGTCGTGCCCAATGTCGTTGAGTTAAAAGTACTATTAGCAATATTAGCGTCATACTGCAAGTCTTCTAATGCCCCAATCTCCCCCCTTTCAAGCCCTGCCTCTGCAATGTAGAGGGACTTTGAGCTTGAAATCTCGTTCTTTGCAACCTTTAGATCAGTAGAAGAGATCATGATGCCTGCAATGCCAAGAATGGTTAAAAGCACCATAAAGACGAGGGATATGACAAGCGCCGCACCTCTTTGGTCTTTTAGTGTTGTCGATAATATCTTCATAGACCTTTCCTCCTTTCTTATCTGGTTTCTTATTCCAAATTCCTTGCAATGATATCAGAGTTAATGGTCATTCTACGGTAGCCGTAATCCCTATCCTGAGTCTTGGTTCTTGCAGTAATCGAAAGGGCCACTGATGGGATCAAAAAATTGGCCTGCATATCCTCTATATTCAAAGCGACCTGCTGGGCACCTGAACCCGTATTTTCATCCCTTGTGAGGTTTGCATTTGTGATCGCATAGGTCATTCTCTTTACCAGATAGACATTGGCATTTGCATTATATGAATAAGTAAGCCCCTGATTCCCACTTGCGCTTGGATTCGTATCTACCGTTAGAGCAGCCCCTGAGATACCGGTCACCTTGGCATTCTCCCGCTCCCCGATAAAGATATCGCATTTACTGCTTGTATTGAATTCACTTGCCTCTGCTGACGATTGGAGGGTAATCGAAGTATCGCCAATTGCGGCACCACCTGATGCCAGCGTACCCGGAGGCTCATCTATACAGCCAACGATATCGATGGTATCAGGATTTCCCGTGCCCCCATCTGTAACACGTATGCCCTCGTAAGTTACTGTTGCGCCATTGATATTTGTCCAGTGAGGCTGGCCATATGCAGCCATACGGATATGCCTCGACAGGACGTTCGAAGCAACTCTGGCATTTTGCTGCATGTCTGCAACTTGTTCCTGGACTGTATATACCCTGCTCTGCGTGGCATAAAGGTTGTAAATAGATATAAGGACAATACCTGTAAGTGCAAGGGCGACCATAAGCTCTATCATTGTAAAGCCGCGGTTACAAATGGAAATCGAACAGGGCTTTTTTCGCCTTTGATGGAGATTTAAACATCTCAATAAGTGAATCTTCAAAGGTCCCTCCTTTCTTTAATTGAGTTCAGAAGACAGGGCAACATAGTGCTCGATGGTATCTTCCCAGCCGACTATGACCGTTACAGTCTTCATTCCGGTTGCAGGAGTATTATCCGCCACATTCCATACAACCTGGGGGACCTCATCGATAGTCACGGAACAAGTCACGGTACTGCTAGCATTACACGTCTGTGTATGATCAGGGTTAGTAAAAAGAGAGGTATTTGAATGGACATCTGTGCTAATATCGTTGTTATCATAGCCGTTGCCCCAACTTGGATCGGTAAATGGAAGGACCCTCAACTCTTCCAGTTTATCCTCAGCTATAATCCTGGCATCAGTCATCTTATCCCCGAGTGCACTGTTTCTTATCACATGCATTGTCATCTCACCTATTGCCAGTAAGCCTACTGAGAATACCGTTAAAGCAATCAAGACCTCAAGGAGTGTAAAACCCCTCTCATTCGATAACAGATATCTTTTCATCCTTTTCACCCCCGATCTCTTTGATTTTCTTATTTAATCAGTTCCAACTGCTTCCATTATACTTATAAAGCCTAACTCTGCCTGTCAGGAGTACTGTGATAGCTCTTTGGCTTATTGTTTTACTTGTAGAGATGTCTTGTGTCGGGATCATATAAACACTTCCGAGTTTATTTGCTGTGCCATCAGGGTAAAAGGTAACACTGGGAGGAGTGCCAGAAAAGGTAACTGAGGTTGATATAGTGCTACCGCCCGTTCCGGTCTGACCGGATACATAGCCGAATTGTATGCCAGTATAAGATGAATCTATATCTACAGTCTTTTTGAGTTCTCCACTTTCCGCCCCTGCTGTTGCGAAATCATTATCATTGTCATCATAAATCTTGTATTGGTTATTGGTCGTATCGAATGTGATTACATAGTTATTCCTCTGTGATACAGCTTTCATTTTAGCGAGTTGCATCTCAGAGGTTAGATCCCTGGAAGCGGAGTTGACCCGCATAGTAGGCTGCATGCCGATAAAATGGGGTATGGCAAATGCTGTCAATACAGAGATGATTGCCATAACAACTACCAGTTCTGTTGCTGTAAAACCTCTTTTGTCTTTACAGTTTCTATACATACGATATCCCCAGTGTTTTTTTATCGTGGATTACTTTTAGACCTGTTTATTTATTGGTGCAAATTGCATACCAAATAAAAGAGCGTACAGCAAAGAGCCATTATGCAACTCTTTGTTTTAATTACTAAAACAGACACCTTATGCTCTTTACTCTACGCTCTTTACAAGGGAAATGAATGATTTTGAAATCGGATGGATACTGTCATGTAAAGGTCTTAACTATGTAAATTTTGCATAGCATGATGAAACCTTTTTAACGGTGGGTAATCTGAGAGGTCATAGTTATCGTTGTTATTTGATCCCATACTCTTTTATCTTATAAAGCAATGCCCTGTGGCTAATCTCCAGTAGTTTGGCAGCCTTTGTATGGTTACCCCCGGCCTTTTCTATAGCTCTTTTGATGAGGTTCTTCTCCAGTGCATATGTAGTCTTTTTGATTGAGAGTTCATCACCAAAAGAAGAAAGATCGATCGATTTTGTCTTGTTTTGAATATCTTGAGGCAGGTTCTTTATGTCAATCCTGTTTGACTCACTGAGTACCATAGCCCTCTCAACAACGTTCTCCAGCTCTCTCACATTGCCAGGCCAACTGTAATCCATAAGGAGATTCATAGCGTCTCTGTTTACCCCTTCAATATTCATCTTCAGCCTTTGATTGTATTTCTGGACAAAGTGATCTGCCAAAAGGGGTATGTCTTCTCTGCGACGATTTAAAGGAGGAATGTTTATAGGAAGGACATTCAGCCTGTAAAACAGGTCCGCACGGAAATTCCCACTATTTACCTCTGTTGAAAGGACCTTTGCAGTGGCTGCAATAATCCTTACATCCACACAAATGGAGGTATTACCTCCCACCCGTCGAATCTCTTCTTCCTGAAGGACGCGTAACAGTTTTACCTGGAGTTTGAGGGGAAGTTCACTGATCTCATCAAGGAAGAGTGTCCCCCTATCTGTCTCTTCAAAGAGGCCCTTCTTGTCTTTATGTGCATCTGTAAACGCTCCTTTAACATGGCCGAAAAGTTCACTCTCCAGTAGATTTTCAGGTATCGCCCCACAGTTTATTGCGATAAAAGGTTCTTCACTTCGAACACTATTGTAATGGATCGCCCTTGCGATCAGTTCCTTACCTGTACCACTGTCGCCTGTAAGTAAAACGGTCGTTTTATAGGTAGATATCTTCTCTATGGTTTTAAATATCTCCCTCATGTCAGGGCTCTTTGCTATTATATTTCCGAAGCTGTACTCTCTTTTTACCTCTCTTTTCAGAAGGGTATTCTCCCTTCTCAACCTTTCTCTCTCCTGTGCCTTTCTCAAGGTCAAGATTACTTCATCTGGTTTGAAGGGTTTTGAGATATAGTCATAGGCGCCAAGTTTCATTGCTTCAATAGCAACATCAACCGTCCCATAGGCTGACATCATAACAATCGTTGATTCTATATCTTTGTTTTGAACCTCTTTTAAGAATGTCAGCCCATCCATTTCAGGCATACGGATATCGCACAGGATGATATCGAATCCGGTCTTTTCCAGTTTCTTTAGTCCGTCTTTTCCACTTTGCGCAGTCGTTACATCAAACTTTTCTTTTCCCAAAAGGGAAGAGAGCATATGCCTCATATTCTCTTCATCATCGATTACCAACACTCGTTTTTGGGCCATAATTGGTCTAGCTCTTTTTATAATCGCCAACGGGCAGAAGGATTATAAAAGAAGCACCCCCTTGTTCATTATTTTCAACCTTAATCTGGCCATTAAATGATTCAATAATCCTCAGGCAGATGGCAAGCCCAAGCCCGGTTCCCTGTCCAGGAGATTTGGTGGTATAAAAGGGATCGAATATCCTGGGGAGATCTTCATCCTTGATACCGCATCCAGTATCAGAAATCCTTATTGTAATGTATATATTCTGATCTTCCTCGTTACGATAGATTGGCACAGGGCTAGTGTTCTTGCGAAAGTGTGAAAAGTCTGTATCCGGAGGGTCATCCTTTCTCCTGAAAAGCAGATTATTGTATTGCAGTACCTTTTGTGTCATGGTCTTTGCAGTTTGAACTGTAAGTTTTCCTCCATCAGGCATCGCATCTACGGCATTGATGATGAGGTTTATTATTACCTGCTGAAGCTGATTCTCATTTGCCTTTACATGTGGGATAGACTGTTCAAATCGAAGGTCAACCATTATATCCTTCAGTATCTTCTGTGGAGTAATCATGGAGATAGTATTATCTATAACCCTGTTTACATCCACATAATCAACCTCTATTTCTGATGCACGGGAGAAATAGAGTAATTCACTGATTATTGTATTGATCCTGTCACTTTCAGCCTCGATTCTCTTTACGTATTCTGCTTCTTCCTCAGCATTGTTCACCCCGGCCTTCAGTATATGAACATACCCGAGTATAGCGCCTATCGGGTTTCCTATCTCATGAGCAACACCGGCAGCAAGCCTTCCTACTGAAGCGAGCTTTTCTGAACGAATAACCTCTTGTTGAGCCTGTTTTAACTCTGTATCTGCCTTTTCAATAGACTTTGCATATTCCTCCAACTTCCTCGATGCCCTGTTAAAAGAGAGGGATAACTCGCTCATCTCATTTATACTGCTCTTTTCCATCCTCTGACTGAAATCACCGAGGGCAATCTTCTTTGTTGCATTGAGAAGCCCCCTTATCGGTTTTACAATGCCTCTGAATAATAAAAATGTTCCAATAGCAACAATCAGAACAGAATCAAATACAATATATAAGAGAATAATCTTCTGTGTCTGCACAATACTCTTTTGCACATCTAAAAGAGAAAAATCTGCCCTTATACCTCCTATAACCTCTGAGCCCATGTAAATAGGAGCAGAGATTCTCAAAAGATTACTGATTCCCCAGTAGAACCATCTATCTCCCTTTTCGAATCTTGTTATTACCCTCCCCTTTAGTATCGCATTTTCCAAATCTTCATCCGTGATAGTCTTCCCTTGTATCCTCTTGTCACTGTGGGTGACGATCCTATTTTCTTTATCGACGATGAAGAGGGTTTTGAGCTCATCTTCCTCAGTGTATGAGTGTATAAACCTTGCTAACCTGGGGCTTTCTAGGTTGTACTCGAAAGATTCCATCTCCTCCATAAAGATTGAATCGATACTTTTTTGAATAGACTTTATAAGAATCTTTCCACTTTTTACCTTCTCATTGCGTATACTGTTTGAAGTAACCTTTAATGTTGCAGCGCCTATAAGTCCGACCGTAAGAAGTGTAATGATTATCAAATTCAATATGATCTGGGTACGAATGCCAAACTGAAAAATCATTCCCTCCTTATATATCATTTAAAATCTTACACCATAGAGATAATACTCCATTATCGTATTTCCCCAAAAAAGGGAGATGAATGCCCCAATGGCCAAAAACGGACCAAAAGGGATTTCGTATCTACTGTCTCTCTTTTCTTTCAACATCACAGTAATTCCGATTATGGATCCGATGAATGATCCTAAAAAGGCAGTCATAATTACTGCCTTCAAGCCTAAAAATGCCCCAATCATAGCGAGAAGTTTTATATCACCGGCCCCCATTCCTTCTCTCTTTGTCAAGAGGCTGTATAGGACTGCAATACAAAGGAGAGCTCCTCCTCCTGCAACACTCCCTGCAAGTGAGTCTAAAAAGGTAATATCAGGTAAAAGAAAGGATAATGCAACACCCACAACAATACCAGGAAGGCTGATAACATCCGGGATGATTTGATGATCGAGGTCAATAAATGTTATAACGAGCAATGCATAGCAAAAAGCCAAATAAACAAAGTAGTTGAGAGAAAGACCAAATTTCAAAAAGAGTGTCAATGAGAATAGGCCTGCTATACATTCAACGAAAAAATATCTGGCAGAGATGCTATTTCTGCATCTTCTGCACTTCCCCCCCAAAACAAGGAAGCTTACAATCGGGATATTATCATAGAACCCTATTGGCTGATCGCAGTTTGGACAATACGAGGAAGGAAAAATGATCGACTCACTTTTTGGAATCCGAAATATGCAGACATTTAAAAAACTGCCGATAATTGTACCGAAGATGAAGGGGATAAGGTATTCAGTGATAAATAACATTCTACCTCTAATAAATAGGTTAACCTCCTATTTTTTTAAATATACCCTCATTATCACCTTCTGTCAAGGTGAATTCCAGGTAGATCGCTCACCCTCCCCTTCTGATTCATTTATAAATAACGGCAGAAGGCCTTCACCTCATAGGATGTACAGCCTGATCTATTGATAATCATAAAACATTTTTTATTGACATTTCAAAATGTTTTGATAACATTTTAAAGTAACAGTTCAATGATGAGGTTTCCTAGCGGTGATGATGATCTCATACAGGGTATTGAAGGGCTGAAAGTATCTTTGATCGTACGTTGCTGTTATTAGCTGTAGAGTAGACCCTAAGAGGGAAATAGGCGGTCATTGTCCCTATCTTAGTCGCACTCGGTTCTTCACTTGCAACGGTCGGTTATTGCCTTATGAAAACTGTACGCAAGCAACATACGCACTTTTGGAACATGACATTGCTCTTTCTACTCGTATCGGCTGCATTCGGTCAGGCCGTCCTTCATGGATTCGTCTGGGATGACCATGGACTTATTGTTCACAACGAATACATAAAAACCGTTTCAAGCTGGTCGAGTCTTTTTATAAACAGTTTTTGGCAGCTTGGAAAGAACGTTGAAGATCAAACTCGTAGCTTTTACCGTCCGATTATCAGTCTGTCATATGCTGCGGAATACATGTTATGGGGATTGAACCCACGCGGCTATCACCTCGTCAACATCATTGCTCATTGCATATGTGCATGGATTGTATATGCACTGGGCATAACGCTCTTTAACGATCGAGCAAAAGCGCTTCTTGCAGCGGGTGTCTTTGCGATCTTACCGATACACGTGGAAAACGTAACGTGGATTTCGGGACGAACTGACGTATTCTGCGCGTTGTTCTATCTGCTTGCGTTTACGAGCTATATAAGATGCTCCTCTAAACAAAGCTCAGGCTCCATATGGTTTGCTCTCTTTATTGTCGGTTACACCTTGAGCCTCCTTAGCAAAGAGATGGCGCTGTCGTTTCCTATATTACTTGTTGCATACTATCTAATATGCCAGCGCAAAAAGATAGAATGGGCAGATTTTCGTCCGGTTCTGCTTCTTACAATCCTCATTACTATTGGTTATTTGTACATGAGGGGCGATATTCTCGGCAAAATTTCCGGCGCTCCTCAATTCGGTACCACTGGAGAACGCATAGCTTCCATACCAATGGTCTTTGTCCGATATATTGCCTTGCTAACAGGATTAGAAACAATTGATCCACATCACAATACAGGACTAATCACAAACATAGTCACATTTTCATATGTGTTTTATGTGTTAATCAGCATTGCCTTTGTTGCACTGACCCTGATTATGTGTTGCAAAGGGATGAATCGTAGTGCCTTCTTTACAGTCTGGATTCCGTTAACACTCCTGCCCGTCTTTAACTTTGGTACATTCGGAGATATAATCTATGCTGATCGTTTTCTGTATATCCCCTCTATAGGCTATGCCTATATCCTCATCATTGCAGCAACCTCCACTTACTCTTTTTTAATACAAGCCCCTAAAAAAAAGCTTTGGAAAACAGTAAGCTATGGCGTTCTTGTTGGATACGCCTCTATACAGATCATTCTCGCCAACATTCACGCTCGTTACTGGAGTGATGATATCTCACTTTTTTCACATGCTACGTATACATCTCCAGACTCTGCCTATATTCATTACAACCTCGGATTCTCATACGCACGCAAGGGACAGCATCATTCAGCAGTTAAATCGTATGCTAAAGCCATAGAACTCTTCCCAAACTATGGCAGGGCCTATACAAATATGGGCTTCTCTCTGAAGGAATTGGGGGATTACAAGAAAGCCTTGGCATATCTCATGACGGCTATAGATCTTAATAATCACTCGGTACTGCTCTATAACAACCTGGGAGACACATACAGGGGCTTGGGTTTAGTAGATCGTGCTATCCCATGCTATCGCCTATCGCTTGCAATTCAAGCCAATAACGCATCCTATAATAACCTCGGAGAGTGCTTCCTTTCTCTTGGCGATATAGAAGCCGCAAAAAAAGAATTCTATGCGGCACTGGAGATGAAACCTACACCTCAGGTCTATAACAATCTGGGACTGTGCTTTCTCAAAAAAAAGCTGTATGAAAAATCGATCGATTATCTCAACATGGCACTCACAGTATCTAGTGAAAGCTTGAACCCGGCTCAGGAACTTGTTATTCATGCCAATCTGGCACGATCCTGGCAAGGAAGGGGCAATAGCTCTCAAGCCGCGAATCATGCAAAGCGTGCAATAACTCTGCTAAATGAAAAAACTCCATCTCACCTATCTCCCGAAATTCTCCAACTACTCAACCAACTGGTTGTCGAAAACTCGAATGGGAGTGCTTCCTAAAGAGGGCACATGCGAAACGCTTTTTGCATAGATTTGGAGGACTACTACCAGGTAAACAACGTTGGCATTTCATATTTCGACTGGGATGACTACGATTCTCGGATACAAAAAGGGACTTCCATACTCCTTTGCTTGCTTGAACGCTTTGATGTTAAGGCTACATTCTTTATTGTAAGTTATATTGCACAGCTCGAACCAAACCTTATCTGCGAGATAGCAGCCAAAGGCCACGAAATCGCCTGTCATACACATACACACCAGATGCTTAATAGGTATACACCCGATGTGTTGCGTAAAGAACTCGAGCACTCAGTCGATACTCTTCAGAAACTCACAGGCTCCCCAATTCTGGGTTTTCGAGCGCCATCATGGTCATTAACAATGCAAACGCTCTGGGTCATTGATATCCTCAAGGAAATCGGATTTAAGTATGACTCTAGCATCCTTCCCTTTAATCGGGTCATGCATCTCCAAGGCATACCTCACTCTAAACGGACGATCCATCGTTTAGAAAACGGCCTGATAGAATTTCCTGTATCTGTGGGAAAAATCATGGGGCTCCTCTATCCATTCTCACTCGGTACAGTATTTCGCCTCACACCCTATGCCATCACTCGTCGGTGTATACGGCGTTTTCATAGTGCAAACCAATCACCCGTTGTAATCTCAACACATCCATGGGAACTCGACCCCTATCAACCCAGACATCGCGTATCAGCATTGCAGCAGTTTATATTATTAGGACAGATGAGCAAGCTGGAGCACAAACTCACACGTCTTTTCCAGGACTTTTCTTTTGGGCGTGCAGTGGATGTTTTAACTGAACAGGGATTTCTAGATTAAGGACTCTGCTATGCTTGGTTTCACACTTGGAAGTCTCTCGCTTCTGATAACATTCAACTTGCTCATGTGGCAAAACAAGATTCCCCTTACCACTACGAGAGCCTTTATTCAATCGCTTGTGCTGGTAGCATTTCCCTGGGCACTGGGTATAGCTCTTGCGTATCTTGAACGCTGCGCATTTCGACTTAGGTTCAAAGACTCTTTACGCGCAGAATCACAGTCCTTCCTGATTGCCCCGTTAGCTGTAGTAGCAGCTATACCAGTTATTGCCATTCAATTGCCGATTGCTCTCCCGATTTGGTTTCTAGTTCTGGCAGGTAACCTTCTTTTGCGCGTTTACTTTGTCGGTCGCATCATTGAACCTCCTTTACTTGATCGCGCTGCCCTTGCGCTTCTTCTTCTTACTTTTATCCTCGGTCTTTTTGCGCTCTTTCAAACATGCATATACCATGATGCGCTTTGGACTTACGGCTACCTTCGCTCTATTCTTCTCGACAGCGACCTTTCATTATACAATGAATTCATATTACACAATTCGTACTTTATGTATGTCCCACACCCTCACGAACCGATCTTCTATTGTGGTGCCGGTCTTATTATGTTACCTTTCTTTCTTTTTGGTCATCTTATCGCAACGCTGCTGCCACATTTGCCTGGTGTCTTCTTAGACGGATACAGTTGGCCGTATACGGTGTTCACTTCTCTTGGCGGTGTGACCACTGCCTTGATTGGGCTTATACTGCTCTATCGAATCAACCGTCATTTCTTTACCCCTCTTTCATCGATCACCAGCGTTCTGCTGATGCTGTGGACGAGTAACCTCTGTTTCTATACCTTTGTCTGGCCTCTTTATTCTCACGTCTTCTCTTTGAGTACAATAGCTCTTTTCATTCTGCTTTGGCTTAAACGTGATAATTCAATGACTTCAGGATTCTGGATGATATGGGGTATGACCTTGGGTCTAGCCACGTGGATTCGCCCTCAGAACATCCTCTTTTGTGTGCTGCCGTTTTGCGACATCATTTTTCTCTTAAATCGGAAGCAAATACCTTTTCGTCAAATTATAAAAGTCTGCCTATATTTTACAGGTGGGGTTCTTCTTTGCTTCTCTCCGCAAATGGCTCTATGGTATCGAACTTCAGGAGAAATAATTGTTGATACTTATGCACACATTGGTGATGAATTCTTCTGGTTTCGTCCCAACTTCATGCACCTGTTTTTTTCTTTGAAAAAGGGCTTCTTCACATGGACACCCGTCTTTTTGCTCACCATTCCCGGATTCATTTTTCTTTGCAGGATATCGAGGTATCATGCATGGGTTTTACTGCTTTCGTTTGCTTTGCAGGCATACATTGTAGCAAGTTATGAGTTCCCAGACGGTGGGGCAGGTTTTGGATCGCGGTATTTAATCAATTGTATACCATTTTTATCCTTATCCCTTGCAGCTTTTTCCAAACAGATTCATGAGAAAGGGTGGATATTGTTTTCTCTCGTTTCGCTGTTTCTTGTGTATACAAACTTGGGCATGATCATTATGTACCAGCTCGAAATGATTCCTCACAACAATTACACACCGCACTTAGCGGAACTCATTCAGAATATCTACCTGAATGCACCTACATCCATCGAGGACTTTGTGTTCTCATCCCATATCAATGAGAACGTGTTTGCAAGGAACTCCATCTTGGCAATACAAGGGGAATCTTATACGGTTATGATGCTTTTGATTTACCCCTTTATCTGTTCTATAATGTGGATTATAACAATTGCTATTCTTGCCTTTTGCGCTAGCGCTCAAAAAAAAAGGAAGGCTCTGTTCTGGAGTGGCATAATCACTGCTGTTTTCATAGCAGTAGATGTGCATCTGCTCTTATTACAAGATGGCCCACAGTATCAGAAGATATGGCCAGCCCTCACCGTCGCATATGATCGACAGGAAGCCCCGCCGGCAATCAAAGAAAATGAGTTTACAATTTCTGAAGAACACCCTGTTCAACGCATTCTTATCAACTACCAGGATCCGGTTAACATAATAGATGTAACATCCACCTTTGTAGAGGGCTTCAATATTCCGCCGGGCACTGAACTTGCAAAATTGAATATAACCAATATTCACAATGAGTCCTTCATATTCCACATCATCAATGATGTCGATACAGCTGAGTACAGCGCTTTTCACGTAAAGGCCGCTGAAAAGGTCTGGAACTATACGATCCCCAAAAAGCGCGTGGTTCATCATTGGTTATCAAGGGACAACACCGGATATTATTTCGGATCAGGCTATTTTCAGCGTTTCATCCTCCCTCAGCAGATGAGGATCAAGCGGATCGATTTTGAATACATAGCCTCTCAAGGAAAGCTCATTGTTAATGGTCTGATTCTTGCGTTGAAATAACTCTGAGGTTCAACGTGATCCAGTTTCTACTGCATTGTTTCCGTCTATTTCCAGGAACAGGCATCTATAATTTGATCCATTTCCTTTTATTTCCACGTATGGGGACCGTTATCCGACTAGCCGCTTCAAACAGCGGATATCTGGTGGATGCAGGATGCGGCACGGGGATTTACAGTATCCTTATTGCTAAAAAGAACCCCAACCTAACAGTTATTGGCGTAGATGTGCAAGCAATGCGCTGTGCATGCGCGCAACGTATTGCACAATCTTTGGCTCTCTATAACGTGCATTTTATAACCGCCGATGTCTTCACTCATCAACTGCCCTATGCACAAACCTATCTGCTCTGCGATATCCTCTGTTATCATCCATTGGGAGATCAAAACATACTACTCAGAAATATAGCTGACCACCTCCCACCAAAAGGACAGATCATCATAAAGGACCACGCGAAGGACTCTCATTGGAGAACGAAGTTGCTTCGAATAGAGGAATCTTGGGGGCGAAAAATTCGTCAATGGTTACACACAGAGCGACGACCTCACTATTATCAAAATCGCGAGTTCTTACGCACAAAAAAAGAACGGAAACTGGAACTTGAAGAAATTGGACTCTGTGTTCGCATTGTTCCATTGCTCGGTTCATCACTTCTTCCGCATACGCTCTATGTTGCCGAGAAACAAATCCCAAAAACCGGTTCTCAAAATGCTGTGTGATATATATGAATAATAATTAACTCCTCGAAAAAGTAATATCCCCCCTATAACGAAAGTGGGGGTTTGCATACTGGTTTTTTCTTGCGATATGAAAAATACACGAATTAATATCAGGGTACTGTCAAGTGGGGCAGGTTCATACCCACTTTTCCAATAGGGTTCGATCTCCAATGCAATTCTATTTTTAAGCAGATAAAAGCCAGTAGAGTATAGCAGGCGTTCTCTCCGGCAACTATCTTCATAGGTTTCGTTCTGCGTTTAAATATGAGGAGGAGTATGAGATCAAACTAATTTAAAGGACTTTTCTCTTAAATTTAGCCTTAAAATGCCCTTATAAATGGCTTTTTAAACCCAAAATATTGTATTTAGAAGCAATGCCCAACCTCTATATGGCCTCGAGTTGTCAAGAAAAAGCTCCTCCTGTAGATCGGAAAAAGAATAAAGAGCATGAATAGCATCCGTCTTAAAAACCATTTATATGGAATGGGTAAAAGATGCCGCCAATCAAAGCGATGAGCTTCGGATATATGGCCCACTCTTTTTAGCAGTCTTGAGCTGCATGCATTAAATTAAGAGAGTCAGATCCATCCATGGGATCTCAGTTAGGCAACGGGCCGGCATCTTTTACCCAAGATTATTGTCTGAAGAATCTTTCCATATTGAAAGCCTCCTTGTTTTTCAGCATAAAATAAATGGCTCGGCCGACCTTGTGGGTGAATATTCCTATGG
>JAXHVA010000053.1:0-29569 GCA_034189035.1 Thermodesulfobacteriota bacterium | reverse complement strand
ATTGTTCGGTTCACGGTGTCCGGTCAAGTACCTTGTTCTGGCGCGCGGAGCGCGACGGAACAAGGTACTTGACGAAGTCAGCACCGCGATTCTCGGCGACGCGCAGCGTCGCCGAGAACGTCCAAGCTCAGCCGCGGCGCTTTTTGCGTCGGCTGGAGCGCCTTGTTGGGCCTTTACCCGGACGTTTTTTCCTGTTCACTTTTTTATTACCAACCTGATCAATACTGCGATTGGAGCCACGGTCAATCTTAAGTTCAAGAATATCCGAGATTCCACCTACATAGGTATTTTCTAGAGCGCCGATTCTTGCGTACTGCATAGGGACAACGCCGCTGCAAACTAGACAAGATATAACACGTAGATCCTGAATCTCGGTGAAGCGCTGGAGTTTATCGCGATTTTTTTTGATAAGCGCGACACGGTTGAGGTGCTTCTTGAGCTTATCTGCTTTGCCTTCGACTTGTATGCCTTGATAGTCCGAAAGCAGCGCGGCTATCTCCGAATAATTGCGCGCGAATGATAGATCTTTGCACTCGATTATCAGCACTTCTTTGCGATCGGACCTCCATGCAAGCACATCGATATCCCCAAAATTTTGATCGAACTTTTGACCGAGAAGCTGTGGCAGTCCGATGTTCTCCCTGACTTGCCATCCAGCCCCCGACATCGCCTTTGCCACCTCTGCATTGAAGGTGTGACCTTCCCGCGCTTTTCCCCACCAAACATTTTTCATTTCGTTCGACCGAAAAAAGGCTTGCTCAAACCGCCCGCTGTATGCCCCATCGAAGACATAAGCGAACCCTTTTCGAAGAGCCCCAGGTGCTATGATCATCATAGGGTCGTCGCCGTCATACACTTTGAGAATTGGGCGGGTAATAAAAGACAGGCGTCGGCCAAAACGCCACGGATAAATGTCTTTTTTATTAAAGCCGTTAGGTGGCTTCTCCCAGTGTGGCCGCGTAGAAAGCGAAAACTGATCAAGAAACCTTCGCGCCGCATTTTCGGGAACATCATCAGAACACACAAGAGCTAAATACCCGCTCTGCTTTGTTGTGAAGATTGCGGTATGAATATTTATGCCTTTGTCCTCCAAAACGCCGATAATGTTTCGGCCTTGATCTATGTCAAAACCCATTTCGATTTTCCAGATATCCCAGAACCCATCATTCACCTTGCCTTTTGCTCGCGGGAGAATTCCGGGATCTTCATAGCTTCTCCTTTGCAGAGGGACGTTAGTAATGAACTCGTCCCCCATCACGCGTGTCAGCATAGGCTCAACCACTAAGCGTCCAAAATCATCCCGAAAAAGGATGTCACCCAAAGGCGAGATTGCGAGTTCCGGAGTAAGCGCGTTATAATGAATTGCATCAGATAAACCGCCAATACGTATCATCAATGCCGTTCGCGCAATCAACTTACTTAGCTCGATTTCCGAGAGTTGGGCGCCCGCCTCAGCAGGACAAACGCATAGGGCGATCTCTATCAGAATACGGCTTGTGAGACTGGCACCAGCAAATTTTGACATCTGTTCTACATAGCGGCCGATATTATCTGGCTTATCGCCATGTAGGCCAAGCAAAGCCGCTGATGTTCTCCTCCAGTGGTCTTTCTCGGCATTTGCCTTCTCATAATTGCCCACAAGACGCTTCAGTGTTGAAAGACGATCGAACGCTTTGAGTTCATCGAAAATTTCTTCCAATAAAACATCGACGACCTTGCCAAGAAAATCTGTGCATGCCTTTCTACCTTCGATCTTGTTATTGTGGTATTTTTTAAGGATGCGCCAACCAAGACCGATTTTTGTCGTAGCATCGTCCACCGGATCGATTGCAATTAGATTTTTAGGCAGCCTATCCCGGACATAATCAATGAATTGCTGCGCTTGAAATATATGGAAGCTACGTGCATCATTATTTGGAACAACAAGGGACTCAACCGCCATAGCCTCACCATCACAATTTTCTACTCCAAGAAGATGAAGATAAGCACCGGCTAGAGTGCGAACCACTAGACGCTCGGCAACGTTTTCGGCGATACGAAAGCCAGCCAGAAATCCAGTTTGAAAGACGACTTTACAAGCGTTAGGCTCGCCATGAGCTTCGATTTCACAAAATCGGACAAAATCCTCGGGTTCCGGTTTATCTTCGCCTTCCTCTGGTGGATCGCTATCACGGAACTCAACATAGACCTTGAGGTTAGTCTTCTCGGTAGTAGACTTGCCGCGCGCCTCAAGAATACTACCGATACGGTGCAGCCATTCAGTCGACATTTCCCAGAGCCGGTATTCGATTTCCTTTTCGGAAATGTTGGGCGCGGCGACAGACATCCAGAGTCGGATCGCGCCTTCGTACAAGGACGTAAGGTTGTTCTTTTCAACGTCGTCTACGGAGGCATAGACGCGCCGCGAACTTTCGCTGCTGAAAAACGGTTTCGGTGAAATATGCTGGACATCATGATAGGTTTTGGTGTTATCAATGGCGAGGTGGCGGTCGTAACCACGATCTGAATCAACACGTACTTCCCTCAAAAGGTTCAGAGGCGGGTTGAGCATCAGGGGCCGTTCTGGCGAAATCTCACCTTCCGGTAACTGCGCATGAGGTACCAAGTGGCCGTTGTTGCTGCGTACCCATCCGATCAGATTCAAAATCCCATTAGGATTGACGATATGGACTCCAGCTTTCGTTATAGCTTCTAGCCCGTCTTGAATACGCCAGAAGTAACTGGGGTTCATGTCGGCAAGCCAACTCAGTCGCACTAGGTCAGCCGCAGACATGCTTTCGAAACGCCAATGCGGGTGATTCAGACTGATGGGTTTGGTGGCGTAGCCTTTTCCCCACCCGCAGCCGACGAGAACAACGAACCCCTCTTTGAAATCCTCTTGCCCTTCGAAATGCTTTAGAACCTCATTGATTGACGCTTGCAGTGTTTCAGTCAGGGTGCCATCTTCTAGATAAACCTCCTTGAAGCCACCATCTGGATGCGTTTTCACAGATGGTAAAAAGAGGTGGAATGAGATGAAGTAACCCTCGTCAATCTTAAGGGAGAAACGCGACCATCGGTGATCACCTGTCTTTATCCAATTGACCGGCGCACGTATTGGACCGCCAAGCAGAGGCGTATGGGATAACAGTTTCAAAAAATTTTGCGAGAGTGCGCTATTGAAATTTTCGACCAGTCCGCCTTCGATGATACTTTCGATAACATAGTCCCGCACGGCAACGGATATTGCTGAGGGAAGCGCGACAGTCAGATGCGTTGTGCCATGCACTATGAGAGGGTAGCGATCCAAATAGCTGAGACCAATCTTCTGCGCAGGCAAATCCTTCCGCATCTGCGGATGAAAAAGGAATGGCTCAATATCGTCCATAGCAATGTTACGTTCATCCAGAGTTCTGCAAAAGCAATCCTCACACGAGATATTAGGGCGTTGCGCCCTGGGAGTGTCATCGGTGATAGCACCGAATAGTGTTGATCAGAGCCCAATTGATAGCGATGCAGCCCGGCTTTTTCGCAGACCATGTCGGAAATAGTAAGTAGTGCGCGGACGCTCTTCTTCATTTTCACGAACTGTCCGGTCTCGGGCATCGTCATAACTACTTCGAGAACACGTTGAGTGTAGAATCCGGCGGCCTCCCAGATATCTTCGAGAAGCCTAAAGTCTCCATTCCAGCCTCGTACTAAAGAGACAAAAACATCTTCAGCCGGATCTTCACCTATCACACATTTCGATTTACCGATTTGGGAGAACCAGCGAATGGCTTGTCGGATATTCGCCTTCTTTCGACCGCTGCAGTACCCCAAAGCTAAAGCAACGAGAATTTCAAGCCGAATGCAATTTGATTGGTATCTCGGGAGGGTCAAGAGACTGGCCAGGAGAGGAACTGCAAGGGCGGGGTCGTATTTAGATAAATCTTTGATAAGCGCCTTGTTTTCTTGCATAATTTTTTCGATGGAAAAAGACATAGTAGCCCATCTGGTACGTTCTTCCAGAATAGCACTAATTTCATCCCAATCAGACTCAGTGAATTCGCCCGACAATTTTTCACCCCGTTTTCTATTAACGACTGGTTAATTCCGTGAGGCACTTAACTGAACTTACTAAGAAATGATCAGAACACGGAATCTATGTTTTTAGCAAATACGGCGCAGTGAGTTATGATACGAACATCCCGCTTCTGTGTATAATTTCTCCATATCTATAGTTAATTTGGAGGAAAAAGGCGGCACATGAGGCCCAACAGTTATTAGGCAACACCTATAGCCCGTGGTCTATGATATTGAAAGGCAAAATACAACACAAAAAATGAATAAACAACATATGCACGGTTGTTTTTGTATGATATTGTAAATGTTGGATATTACCAATAACCACCAATGTAAGGACCTAGAATATGAATCAGCTTTTTTAACTGACCCCGTTGCTTTTGCGTAATTTCACCTTGAATTTCAATTGTATCAAAATGTTATAAAAATGATAATCGTTTTCGCATGTGATGATTTCGCCCCTCTCCACTGAACATCCAACCGCTGAAACACTGATTCTAAGATGTCTGCCCAATTCAGTAAGTGAAATCTCCAATTTACGAACGCCTCCAGTCGAGATGACCTTGGCATACATTTTCGACTATTACTTTCCTGATTCCCTGTCAACTTAGAATTTGAAGGGCGTTACCTTGTTTCTCTTGTTGCAGCAGAATCGCGGTGCCGGTCAGCACCGCGATTCTCGGCGATGCGCAGCGTCATCGAGAATACACAAATATCTCACTTCTAAACGAATCCTCAACTAATCATTATATGAATCCAGTTTACCTTGCTAAAATAAATTAGATAAGGTCGATCCCCATTTCCTTCCGTTTCTTCGCTATACTCTCAGTTAATTCAAAGCCTTTTATGAACAAAAAGGTGGGGAGTTACATTGGACTTAGTACAACTAAATGCGTACCTTCTATCCATAACTTCTCGAAGGATGCTTTGAGGCGTTTATCCTCCTTTCCCCCCCCTTGACTTGGCCATTATGTCGTCCTGCTTTTATTTCTGTTCTAGAAAAATGTGTAATGCTTAAGCAGTAAGGCCAGGCAATAATGCTATGGATCATATCGCCAGACATTATAAAGTGTCTTTATGAGCCTTTTTATCAAGGCACACAGTTTTATAAAAACAGAATGTTCCCACTTTTTCAGAAAAGCTAAAAGCTCTTTGTCAAATTGTGATTTTACCTTCTCATCTTTTAAGGCCTTAAATGGGTACTTTAAATTTACCAATTCTTTTCGATGAAGAATAATAGGTTCATCAGGATGAGATTTGAAATACTTTATTTTTAGACTTTCGATGTCAGGAAATAGCGTTTCACTAATATACTCTAACTCGATGATTACACTGGTTAGGCTTAAAAACCGATGAAGTGGATTTTAAGAACTTTTTAAATCGGAATTTCTAACTTCATCTAAGTACATTCTGTATTTCACAAAAATATTTAAATGAAGAGGACAAGTAGACGCCTTTCAGATTCTAAGAATTTTATTTATAAACTTTCCTGATTCCCTGTTAACGATAGAATTTGAAGAGTTTCCTCAATTCGTTCCTGTCATCATTCCTTTAGCATATAAACCTGTTTTCTTCTTTGGTTCATAACGAACATCTCTGATTTCCAACCAAAGTCTCAATAATACTTTAGCAAAGTCGACGCGGTCAAATTTTCTGAAGCCAGGTATATCGATATTGAGTATAGGAAGCGCATGCATGACCGGCAGAGCGTGGTCAACCCCTCTTATTCTAACAAAATGACTGATAGGGTCTCCGTTGACCCTGATAACAGATCCGTCTACAGGCAGTACTCCATCATTATCTATGTCTGTCAATCTTTTTATCAGACTCCTTGTCATAAGAAGTAAGGTCCACTGTCCTGGATTGAGGTTGTTCTTGTCCCAACTTGCAAAAGCGAGGATAGGAATCTTTTTTGCAATGAGGCGAATAGAATCAGCATAATCAGCAATTGCCTGAGTTCGAACATCAGTACGCATCGTTCGAACTACGTCTCTGTTTCCTTTAAAGAGCGTTTCAACGACTTTGCCGATCAGCTTGTCTTTGTCACCGCCTTTTTCATCTGATGTAAACCAGTCAGCCAGAGGAGTTCCCTCGAACGGGGTTTGTAGCGGGATCCAGCCAGCCACTTTTTCATTCAGTATATCTGGATACTTAAGTAGGGTTGCAAGTGTGTCAAGGCCACCTTTACTGTGGGAAATTATCAATAATTTCCTCTTTGAATTGTTCCGATAAAGCTCTTCAATCTTTTGCTTGAGAAAATCTGCATTCTCAGAGGGCAGATTTTGCGAGTTAAAACCAGAATTCTCTTTGTCAGCACGGAGATAGCTGATCTGCTCGTCTTGCAGCCATCTCATCTGATCGTTGAAATACTCGCAACCGGTCATGACTATTGGGTCTGCAAGAAATCCCATGACAAAGAGAATCTGATACTTGTCGCGAATCTCTGAAAGCCTGGCCCGATCGAGGACATCCTTATCCTCCTGCTGGCGCATCAATTCATTATAGCGACCGGTTACATTAAGTTGTGATGTTATCAGCTTCATCTGCATCTGGCTGTCTGTAAAGGTTTCGAAGTGAGTTGTACGGTGGATAGCGCATCCGTACAACAAGACACTGGTCAACAGTAGCCACATACACGCAGGATATTTCATAAATACCTTCTCCCCCACCCATTACTGCGATGACAAGGGGAGTCCTTCAGATTCTAAGCTTTTTATTTAGATTAAATAGTAATCGTTCTCGAGTGCAATGATTTCGCCCCTCTCCAACGAATATCCAACCGCTGAAAAACTTATTCTAAGACGCCTGGCCAATTCAGTAAGTGAAATCCCTAATTCACGAACTGCCCATAGTCTAGATGATCTTGGCATACATTTTCGTTTAATCACTTTCCTGAGCCCCTGTCAGATTGGTATAATTTTGATTAATACCAACAAAAAAAAGAAAAGGGATGATTTTAAGCGCATGCTTCTAAAAATTTTCTGTGTAACTTGTCGTAACATCGACTATTTTAGTTTTTGACTAATCGATCGGAACTCTTGGATATAATGATTGTCTTCCTTTGTAGAGCGATCGAACATAACTTGCCAAATATCACAGTATCAAGAACATGAATTATGTTATAGACATTCAATATTTTTCCTCTTTGGGAGGCCCTTTCAAAAGAGGAAAAATATACCATAAAATTGGGATGGTGGAAAACACTTTATGAATAACAAGACGATAGACTGAGGTACGCGAAAACCAGAAGAACCATATATATTAACCAATACGATAAAATCAATACTAAACAACTGAAATCATCAAGTCAAGCAATAATTACAATAAAACAGCCGAAAAAATATTTGAAATTCAAATAGTTAGTGTCCATCAAAAACTGAGTAATTTTATTCAAGGTTAAAAAAGGCGAAGAGATTAAAATCTGAGTCTGACACAGAGATTGGGCAAGAGGGCAATTTCTGGATAGACACTAGCCAAATCAATATAGATTGCCTGTCTTTCCAAAAAGATCAAACCGATTTCTTTTTTAATAAACGAAAAGTTTGACCAAGTGCCCTAAATTTTGATATTGTTATTATTATCAAAGGGTATTTAATTTTTAAAACTCTTGCCGATATAGATTAAGGTGAGGATAAGTAAGGATAGAATTGAGGAGGTTAAAAGATTTGTAAAGAAGAAGTGTGAGAAAAATGATAAATCCCCTCAATACGAATATCACTTTCTAATCGTACATAAGTATGCAATAGCACTTGCAAAGAGATACACTTGCAAAACAGGGGTTTTAGAATTCAGTGTATGGTTGCATGATATTACTAGAATCGTTGAATTGGCTGAAGATCATAATATATGTTAAGGCAGAATAAATACTGAAGGAACTGGGATATGTACAGGATGTAATCGAGCAGGTAACGCACTGTATACTCACCTACAGGGCGAATCATTTAGAAGAGCCAAAGACCATTAAAGCCAAGATACTTAATAACTGCAGATGCGATGTCCCACTTTGATATCATTCCTCTTTTGCTGTATTATGGATTATAGAGGATGGGGTTTAAAGAAACAATAAGATGGTTTGCTGAAAAGATCGAGCGGGGCTAGAGTAAAAAGATGATTCTTCCAGATGCAAAGGAAATGATAAAAGGGAAATACACAGCCTTTAGGGAGCTTTTTGAGGGCTGGATCGAATAAAGTAGCTGGGTTTGCATAAAGAAAGGAGGGAATTATATAATGAAAGAAAGGGATTATCTGATCGATTCAATAACAGCGGACGATTCGAGACGACTCTTTCGAATTATAGAAGAGTTTATAGACGGATTTGAAGCACTGGCAGATGTATATCCAAGTGTTTCCATCTTTGGTTCTTCTCGATCATTACCTGGCGATGAAGATTATGAAAAGGCGGTAACCATTGCAAAGAGGTTGTCTGAAGATGGCTTTAATATTATTACAGGTGGAGGCCTCGGTATCATGGAGGCCGCGAATAAAGGGGCGAAAGAGGGAGGTTCAAGGTCTATTGGCCTCAATATTCATCTTCCTATGGAGCAGGAAAGCAACTCGTATGCGGATACGAAGTTGGAATTCAGATATTTCTTTGTCAGAAAGGTGATGCTTTTGAAGTATGCACAGGCCTATATAGGCATGCCTGGCGGTTTTGGGACACTCGATGAGATTTTTGAAGCCATAACCCTTATCCAGACCGAACGGATAAAACCATTTCCTGTGATTCTGGTAGGATTTGATTACTGGGATGGCCTGTGGAGTTGGTTACGAAGAGAACTATTAACAAAAAAGTATATTTCGCTGGAGGATTTAAGCTTGGTAACGATTACAGATTACACTGATGAGGTAATTGATATTGTTAAGCGCGCGATAATCATTTAAGGAGCTGTTGCCTAAAAGAAAACTCTCTTTTCGCTTTACCGCGTTTTTTTATACTTCTAAGGCTTGCTCCAGACGATTTCAAAACTCGCCCAATGAGGCTCAACCAATTGAAATCGTTCATCTTCAGCTTTACCAAGACGTATAACAAAAAACCTTTTGATGACCGCTCAAAGGAATTTTTATTTTGGGCAATCGCCAGTTAAATAGTGTTCATCAGTAAATGACGAACCTTGACACTTTACTGAGGTGTATTGAAAAAATCATTTGATAGGTTTTGAAATGAATTTCTATTTAGTCTGTCGGTTAACACAGTATCTCACCTGTTAAAAAACGTTTTAAAAGGAGAAAGTATCTATGAAAGTGACTTGTGTGGGAGGAACGGGGACTGTAACGGGCTCCAATTATTTGATTGAGGCAAAAGGTGTAAAAATTCTGGTTGACTGTGGTATGTTTCAGGGGTTGAGAGAATTGGAGGAACGCAATTATTTGGATTTCCCGTATACCCCCCAGACTGTGAGTCACCTTCTTTTAACACACGCACATATCGATCACAGTGGTTTAATCCCTAAACTGGCACGGGAGGGATTTAATGGTACGATCCTGTGTACAGAAGCGACTGCAGACTTGTGCGAGATCATGCTGGCTGACAGTGCCCATATACAGAATATGGAAGCAGAATGGCGCAACCGCAAGAAGCGTCGTGCCGGACGAGAACGATTCATCGAAACACTGTATACCCAATCCGATGTCAAAAGTGTGATGAAACTCTTCCAGCCTGTACATTATGGACAGGGGGTTACTCTTTCACCCAATGTACGTGCCCGTTTCAATGATGCAGGCCACATACTGGGTTCGGCTATAGTTGAACTTTGGATCAAGGAAAAGGATGCTGAGGTCAAACTCGTTTTCACTGGTGATCTCGGTAGTACGAATCAACCGATCATTAAGGATCCTACATATATTGACAGTGCAGATATCGTCTTCATTGAATCAACCTATGGCAATCGTCTTCATAAGTCCAAAGAAAGCACCTATGAGGAAATTAAACAGGTCATTATTGACGCCCATAGTGATGCGGGGAATGTTGTTATCCCTGCTTTTGCAGTCGAACGCACTCAGGAGGTACTGTACATATTAAACGAGCTATATCAGGAAAAACAGATTCCCTATATGGATGTTTATTTAGATAGTCCACTGGCTGTATCTGCCACAGAGATCTTCCTCAAGCATCCTGAATATTTCGATGAAGAAACCTTGAAGAAATTGCAGGCAGGTTCGCACCCTTTGGACTTTGAGGGCATGCACCTCATTCATTCTGTAGAAGAATCCAGACGTCTCAATGAAATCGAAAAAGGGGCCATAATCATTGCAGCTAGCGGAATGGCACATGCAGGCCGAATCAAACATCACTTGCGTCACAATCTTTGGCGCGAAAACGCGCACATCGTATTTGTGGGTTACCAGGCCAATGGCACTACAGGCCGTCTTATTGTTGACGGTGCAAAGCATGTAAAGATTTTCGGGGAGGAGGTGAAGGTAAGGGCAAAGATCCATACCATAGGCGGATTTTCCGCTCATGCTGATCGTGATGGTCTTTTGAAATGGTTGCAAAATTTTAGTCCAAGGCCGAGGGTCTGTGTTATTGTTCACGGTGAACCGAGTTCATCGATAGCCTTTAGCGAATACGTAAATGAGCAGCTTGGACTGGATACGATTGTTCCCCAACTCGGTGAAGTAATCGATCTTGATATTGCCATGGGTGAATTCAAGAAAGAAGGCATTGCAGTCACGCCGATAGAATTTAGCAAAGAACTAGACCAAACATGGTTAGAACTCGATGATATTATCAACAGATTGGGAGATATGGAGGATATTAGAAACTACGAGATACGAGAAAGCCTGGCACCGGGGTTGAGGGAAATTAACAAAAAGCTGGTTGAAATAAGAGAAAATCTGGCGGGCAAGGAAGCCTGAATTTCTGTACAAGGAGGTATGTATGAAAAAGAGTTATTTAATCGTTCTTTTATCTGTAGGTATAGCGGTTACATCTGTCTTTTCATCGGATGTTTATGCAAAGAAAAGGATTGTTTTCGGTGGTGGGCCTGCTGGCGGAACTTTTCAGGTGTTTGCCAATGCAATACAGGTCTATAAGCCAATCAAAAGAATGGATGGCTACAATATTCAAGCACAATCTTCTGCTGGTTCTGTTGAAAACCTTCGGAGGGTGAATTCTGGCAAATCCCATTTTGCAGTGGTGTACTCAGGTGACATCTGGCAGGCGAGGGATGGGATGATGAAAAACGACAAGAGGAAATACCTCGATGTTCTTGCGGTTTCCTATCTATACGGTGCACCGGCACAACTTGTCGTCAGGGCTGATTCTGGGATTCAAACCTGTAATGATCTGATAGGTAAAAGGGTGGGTGTTGGCAATGCGGGCTCCGGTGCCTTTGCCAATTGCGAATTGTTTTTTACGCATATAGGAATCTGGGATAAGATTAAAAGAAACGCAATGGGATACAATGATGCTGCCAATGCTTTTGGCAATCGCCAACTCGATGCGTTCTGGCTGTTCACTGCTTTTCCAAGCGGTGCTGTTATAATGGCTGCACAGACGAATTACATTGCACTAATAGACCTCGATAAGGCGGCATCCTCTTCAAGGTTCTATGATAAATATCCTTATTTTAACAGTGTCTTTATTCCTGCGCATACATATAGAGGTGTAGATTCCGATGTAGCATCATTTCAGGATTGTGCGCTGTGGGTTGCAAATACGAATACTCCCGCTTCTTTAGTATATCAGCTTCTTTCAATAGTATATACGGATGAAGGGCTTCAGCACATGGTCAACCAGAAAAAAACCTTTAAAGAGATGCACATTTCAAACGGAGTGAGAGGCATTATTACGCCTTTGCATCCTGGTGCTGAGAAATTTTGGAGGGAAAAGGGCGTATTCAGGTAATGTATGATAAACTGAGAGGGTTTGAACAGATAATCTTCGATACGCTTTCCGTAATACTGGTACTCTTCTATTCCTATTCGGCTGTAATCGAGCCAGCAGCCACACAGTACCACAGAGGGATATATGTGATTATCACGTATGTGTTGGTTTTTTTACTCTACCAGTCCAGATCCACGATTATGCGCATACTCGATTATGTCCTCATCTCGCTCTCCATCATAACCATCGGTTACTGGATGCTCAATTTTGAGATAATAAATTACCGTATTGGTGCTGAAACAAGGATCGATATGCTCATCGCAACGATCGGCGTCATTATTAGCGTGGAATTGGCCCGGCGGGTAGTTGGTAATGTCTTTGTGTTTATAGGGATATTGATGCTCTTTTATGGGGTCTATGGGGCTCATATGCCGGATATAGTATCCCACGCAGGGGATTCGTTTCCCCAGCTATGTACGAGTATCTTTTATAAGAGCGATGGTATATTCGGTATTATGGCAAATGTGCTTGCAACCTATGTGGTCCTCTTTGTTCTTTTTGGTGCGTTCTTAGAAAGATGTGGTGCACAGCGGTTTTTCATTGACTGGCCCTTAGCTGCTGTTGGACACAAAACCGGAGGCCCTGCCAAAGTATCTGTGATTGCCAGCGGTCTGTTTGGATCGATCTCCGGCAGTGCAATTGCAAATACAGTATCTACAGGAGCATTTACAATTCCCATGATGAAAAAGGCCGGGTTCAAACCACATGTGGCAGGCGGTATTGAGCCTGCAGCCTCAATTGGGGGTATGTTCATGCCGCCGATTATGGGTGCGGGCGGGTTTATTATGGCAGAGCTTACGGGTTTGCCATACTCTAAAATAATGCTGATAGCATTATTCCCGGCTGCCATGTATTTTTTCAGTGTCTTTGTTATGGTTCACTATGAAGCCAGGATTCACAATCTCACAGGAGAAAAACACAGATACAGCGCCTGGGAAATCCTTAAACGAGAATGGTTCTACACGATTCCCTTGCTTGTAATCACAGTACTGATGCTCACAGGATATTCACCAGGATACTCTGCAATTGCAGGTCTGATAAGCTGTGTAGTTATCAGTTGGTTTAAAAAAGAGACACGCATAGGTGTAAAGGGATTTATAGATGCATCCAGAACAGGTACAATAAACAGCCTTAAGATAGGGGCCACAGTCGGAATTATTGGTATTATTATCGGCATTCTCACCTTCAGCGGTCTTGTATTAACCTTTGCGGATATCATGATTGAAATGGCAGGGGGCTCATTGGTCTTAACCATCCTGCTGATAGCCCTGGCCTCGCTTGTGCTTGGCATGGGGGTTCCGGTAACTGCTGCCTATTTGATAACCGCTGTTGTTGCTGTTCCGGCATTAACATATTTGGGGGTCAACCCTATAGCTGCTCATATGATTGTCTATTGGTTATCACAGGATTCGAATATTACTCCGCCTGTATGTATTGCTGCTTTTGCAGGTGCAACCATTGCTCAAGCCAATATGTGGCGCACTGCCTTTACCTCTTTTAAATTTGCCAAATTCCTCTATTTAGGCCCTTTTCTCTTTGGGTATATGCCGGGCTTTAGCCTAAATGGATCCTATCTCGATATTTTGAAAGTAATGGTACTCATTGTAATTGTTACCTATCTCTTTGCGTATATATTCAGCGGGGCAACATTTTATAAACTCAAGGGCATCTTTGCAGACACATACATGATGGATCTTGGGATTTTAGGGGCTGTGGCAGGTGGTATCACAGGATTTCTGATACGACCTGCTGCCCTGTCCGGGGAGAAGCTGCCGTTTTATGCAGTGCTGTCTCATGGTTCCAGTTCTGCCCTTTTGGATAATATATTCAACCAATTAGCCAGGGATTCTTTTAATGTAATGGCAGCATGTACAGTGATTGGGTTGATCATTGGAATGGTTGCTGGCTATTTCGTAAAATCAAATAACCTTAGGGAGGGGTATAAAGATGAGTACGAACGTTGAAAGATATCTGATCTAAGAGAGCGAAAGAAAAAGATTTTAGAAATGGGTGGTCCAAAAAGCATAGAGAAAAAAAACAGACGTGGGAAATTGAATGCCAGAGAAAGGATTGATCTGCTCTTTGACCCCTCAACATTTATGGAGGTTGATGAGCTGGTAAAGCACAGATGCACTTTTTTCGGCATGGAAGGAAAGGAAATCCCTGCGGATGCGGTTGTTACAGGAAACGGAAAGATATTGGGGAGAAATGCCTTTGTTGCATCAGAGGATTTTACGGTTGTTGCAGGGACATTCGGGGAGATGCACGGCAAAAAGATCTGTAAGGTTATCGACTCAGCAGGAAAATGCGGATCTCCATTTGTCCAGATCATTGATTCCGAGGTAATTCGTCAAATCACCCTCTTGTTGGGCAGTTGTGGGGGCAGAGCTGCATATGACCCCGCATTGACCAACTTTAGTTATAAAATGGTAGACGGTATAAGTCGTATGTACATAGGAGGATCTGCCTTTGTAAAGACAAGCTTGGTGATGATAAGACAGAGAAAGAACTTGGTGGGGCCAAACTTCACAGCGAGATAACTGATTTATGCGATTTTGTTGCCAAGGATGATGCAGAGGCGATTGAGTTTACGAAAGAGCTCTTAAGCTTCATGCACTCAAACAACAGGGAGAAACCGCCTGTTGACGAAACAGGGGATGACCCTGCTCGGATGAACAGGGATATCATGAATATACTGCCGGATCATTCCAAAACCCCGTTTGATATGTACAGGATAATAAGGGAGATCGTGGATAACGGTTACTTTTTACAGGTTAAGACCAGATTTGTACGGATTTGTGATGCATATAATATCCCCATCGTACATAATCAGGATTCACCTGCGGTAATGATTGGCCAAAACGAGAAGAAAAAGGGGATCATAAAGCATGGTTCCAAGATGCTCCATGCGTTTATTGAGGCCTCATTACCAAAGATAACACTGATTATCAGAAATTCATATGCAGGTGTACAGTTATGTTATGTATCTGTAATGTCCCTTTGGATCTGATTTTGTATTTGCATGGCCAACTGTAGAGATTACCCTTATGGGCCAAGAGACAGCGACGAGTATTCTTTATGCAAAGGAGATTGCAAAGGCAGAGAACCCCCAAGAAATAAGGGGAAAGTGTTTACAGGAATACAATGATATTTGGATTACCCCATATATGGCAGCTGAGAGAGGATATATAGACGATTTTATTGAACCAGAGGCTTCGAGGGCGATACTGATCAGTTTTCTTGACTCCCTTGAGAACAAAGTCGATGAAAAACCATGGAAAAACACGGGATCATCCAGTTGTAATCAGGTTCTGTGCACTGGGGTTTGCGCAACAGCCCGTTACTATCTAATTACTTTAATGAAACGGTGCGTTTGATTTCATTTGACAACAATCAACACAGTTATATAATAAGTCGAAAGGAGCGGTATTATGGTTACAGCCAGGGATATTATGACAAAAGAGGTCTTAACCGTTTCTCCAGAAACCGAGGTTAACAAGGCCGCAAAATTACTACTGGATAACCTTATGAATGGAGCGCCGGTAGTGGACGAACAGGGAAACCTGGTTGGAATTATCTGTCAGAGTGATCTTATCGCTCAGCAGAAAAAGCTTCCCATCCCATCCGTTTTTACACTCCTCGATGGCTTCATTCCTCTCGTCTCCCGCAAAAATATTGAAAATGAAGTCAAAAAAATCGTTGCCTCCACTGTTGCTGAGGCGATGACCCCAAAACCAATTACTGTGGGTCCTGAAAGCAGCATCGAGGATATTGCCAGGTTGATGGTAGACAAAAAGCTCCATACCCTTCCAGTTATGGATAAAGGCAAGCTGATAGGTGTTGTAGGTAAAGAGGATATTCTGCGCACCCTTTTGCCTTGTGATGAAAATTCCGAGGATACTCAAGAGTAACGGATTACAATATGGAACTTCCGATAGTTGGGATTACAATGGGAGACCCTGCAGGGGTAGGCCCTGAAGTCATTGTAAAGGCCCTATCAGATCCTGAAATCTTCAATGTCTGCAGGCCTGTCGTACTCGGTGAGCAAGGGATCATATCAAAGGCAGTAAATATCCTTGAATCAGAGGTTCGTGTATATGCAACGATAGATATGCAAGCCGCTAAATACGAGGCAGGGAGGATAAATGTAGTAAACCTCTCCAACATAGATGTGAATACGCTCGTTTTTGGAAGAGGAAATGGAGGATTCGCAAAGGCCATAATAGATTATGTAAAGACAGGAGCGAGATTAGCCCTTAATGGAGAGATAGAAGCTATAGCCACTGCCCCGATCAACAAAGCGGTGATCAACAAAGCGGGGTATACCTTTTCAGGGCATACTGAACTTCTTGCAGAGCTTACGAAGACCAAAGACTATGTAATGATGCTGGTCGGAAAGCGGCTGAAGGTTGCCTTGGCAACAACCCATTGTAGTTTAAAAGATATAGCGGGCCTTTTAGGGACTGAGAGGATATATACGATCATCGAGGTAACGGATCGTTCCCTTAAGGAGGATTTTGGCCTATGGAGACCTCGACTGGCAGTGGCCTCTTTAAACCCCCATGCAGGGGAAGGCGGGTTATTTGGGGATGAGGAGGAGATGATAATTCTGCCTGCAGTAAACAGGGCAAAAAAGGCAGGGATCGATGCGATCGGTCCCCTGCCTGCGGACACTCTTTTTTACTATGCATCCCGTGGGAAGTACGATGTGGTTATATGCATGTATCATGATCAGGGCCTTATCCCGTTAAAGTTATTGAGTTTTCAAGACGCTGTGAATGTAACCCTTGGATTGCCGATAATCAGGACATCAGTGGATCATGGAACTGCATACGATATTGCAGGCACAGGAAAGGCAGATGAAACAAGCCTAAAAAACGCAATCAAACTCGCGGCATCTATGGCGGTCAAAAGACTACAGCGCATATGAGTTTTTTAGAAATGACAGGCAGCCCTATTCCCCTTTTTCTTTTATGAATTCTATAGCCTTACGAAGCCTCTGAATCACTCTTTTCTTGCCGAGCACCTCGATCACTTCATATATCCCGGGACTCACAGTCTTGCCTGTCAAAGACACCCTTACCGGTTGTGCGAGCTTGACGAGTTTCATCCCTTTCAAAGTAGATACGTTTTGGAATATCTCCTCTATTGCCCTTTGATTGAGGTCTTCTGTCTGGTCGAATCTTTCGATAAGGATATGGAATAGATCCAATAGTTTCAGTTTTAAAAATTTTTTGGCGGCCTTTTCTTCGTATACAATATCTTCTTTTAAAAAGAATTCGGATGAATCCGCCATCTGGAGAAATGTCTTGCTCCTTTCTTGTAACAGAGGGATTATCTTTTGTAAAAGTCCAATATCATGGATATGCAATCCCCTTCTTTCTAGAAAAGGAACGAGTAACTCTGCCAGGGTTTCAGGATTTTCCTCTTTTATATACTGAGAGTTTACCCACAAGAGCTTTTCCGGGTTAAAAATGCTGGCAGATTTTCCAACATTTTTCAGCGAGAACTTCTTTATCAGTTCATCTTTTGAAAATATCTCCTGGTCTCCATAGGACCATCCTAGTCTCACCAGATAGTTTGCCATGGCGTGCGGTAGGTAGCCCATTTCCTTATAAGCCATAACCGATGTTGCACCGTGCCGTTTGCTTAAACGTGTTTTGTCAATACCCAGTATAAGGGGAACATGTGCAAATCGAGGTACTGGTGAATCGAGGGCATTGTAAAGCAGGACCTGCCTTGGTGTATTGTTGAGGTGGTCATCCCCTCTGATGATATCTGTAATCCCCATTGTTATATCGTCCACCACGACTGCAAAGTTATATGTCGGATATCCGTCGGACCTTTGGATAATAAGGTCATCGAGCTCTTCGTTTTCGAAGATCACCTCCCCTTTAATCAAATCCTCTACTTTTGTGCATCCTTTAGTTGGTGTTTTGAATCTTACAACATGGGGCTCATCCGTTTTTGGCGCATCGAGTTCTCGGCATTTCCCAATGTACTTTGGCTTTTTCCCCTCGGCCATGGCCTGTTTTCTATTCTCCTCAAGCTCCTTTGGGGTACAGTAACAGTAATACGCCTTCCCTGTTTTCAGAAGTTTCTCAATGTAGTGCCTGTAAGTATCAGACCGTTTACTTTGAAAGTAAGGGCCTTCATCCCAATTGAGTCCTAGCCATTCCATGCCATCGAAAATAGCCTGGATGGACTCTTTTGTTGAACGGATGCGATCCGTATCTTCTATCCTGAGGATAAACTTCCCCTCATTATGTCTTGCGAATAGCCAATTAAACAGGGCTGTCCTTGCACCGCCAATATGTAAATACCCTGTAGGGCTTGGGGCAAATCTGGTTCGTATCTCTGACATTTCACCACCTTATTAAATAGTAAAAGAATTATTCTTATGAATATTCATGAAAACCTAATTCTTTAACTTCTTTATAGATATTCTTCCAATCGTTCCCTTCAAAGGCGATTGCGAACTTTAAATCAGGAGAAAACCTGAATCTTTTCGGTTCCTTAGTGATAAGCTCAACAATCCTTGGCACAGAGGCTTCAGCCTTTGGATCAAATGATAATACAACCTCTTTTCCATTATAGTCAATGCCTGTTATAAGAAATTTCTTTAAAAGATTCTTGATCTTTACGAGTTCGAGTAGATTCTCTACAAACAATGGAATTTTACCGTATCGATCTTTAAGTTCTTCTTTGATATCTTCAGCATCCTCATCTGAATGAACAAGAGAAAGCCTCTTATAGGCCAAAAGTCTCTGATTGGTATTCTTAATATAGTCCTGTGGAATATAGGCAGATACATTTAAGTTGATTTCCGGCTCTATTTCATAGGTTATCTCTTCGCCTTTCAGCTCTTTGATCGTCTTTTCCAGGAGATTCATATACATTTCATAACCAACAGTAGCGATATGACCGGACTGTGAAGTCCCCAGCATGTTTCCTGCACCTCGTATCTCCAGGTCGTGGGCCGCCAGTTTAAATCCGGATCCCAACTCAGTGAGTTCAGAGAGTGCCCTTAAACGTTTCATGGCATTCTTTGATACAAGATATTTCCCAGGTACCAGAAGATAACTATACGCCTGTTGTTTTCCCCTTCCTACTCTTCCCCGCAACTGATACATCTGTGCCAAGCCCAGTTTGTCAGCACGATTAATGATAATCGTATTGGCGCAAGGGAAATCCAGACCGGATTCAATAATGGTCGTACATACAAGTAGATTAATCTCTTTTTTAAAAAAAGACATCATTATATCTTCCAAGTCCCTCTCTTGCATCTGCCCATGGGCAAACCCCATCCTTGCTTCAGGAACGATTTTTTTGAGATACCTTACCATTGCAGGCATACTTTCTACCCGATTATGGACAAAGAATACCTGACCTCCCCTCTGTGTTTCCTTGAGTATCGCCCTTCGAATCGTATTATCATCAAATTTGGTGATATAGGTCTTTATGGCAAGACGATTTTCTGGGGGTGTGTTGATTATACTCAAGTCTCTGATTTGCATAAGGGACATATTGAGTGTCCTTGGAATAGGGGTGGCTGTCATAGCGATCACATCGACTGTTTTTTTGAGTTTTTTCAACTTTTCTTTTTGGGACACGCCAAATCGGTGTTCTTCATCGATGACTAACAATCCCAGATCCTTAAATATTACGTCTTTTTGAAGGAGTCGATGCGTCCCTATCATGATATCGATCTCACCGTGTCTCAGTTTACTGAGGGACGTTTTCTGTTCCTTTTTGGATTTGAATCGACTGAGCACATCTATAAAGACCGGATATGAGTCGAATCTCTCAATGAAAGTCTGATAGTGCTGTTGCGCAAGAATGGTTGTAGGAACTAATACAGCGATCTGTTTGCCATCCATAACCGCTTTAAACGAGGCTCGAATAGCAACCTCGGTCTTACCAAAACCTACGTCTCCGCAGATGAGCTTATCCATAGGCTTATCGTCTTCCATGGCCTTTAATACACTTTCGATCGCATCTATCTGATCCAGGGTTTCTTCATATTGAAAGGCCGCCTCAAATTCTTTGTAGTAAATGTCTCTCTTTGAGAAAGCGAACCCTTTTTGTATACTCCGTGTGGCGTACAATTTTAGAAGCTCTTGCGTCATTTTTTTTATGGATTCTTTTACTTTCTTCTTCTTCTTCTCCCAGGAACGTCCACCGAGTTTATCAAGCACTATTGAATGATCTTTTCCTCCCATATATTTTTGGAGGAGATTTAGCCGGGTAACAGGCAGATAGAGTTTATCCCTATTCCGATACTCAATAAGGATATAATCGTTTTCTGTTTTATCTATAGTGAGTTTTTCCAATCCATGGTATATTCCAACACCATGATCTATATGAACTACATAATCATTCGTTTTAAGTTCACCAAATGTCGATATGTTATAGTCCTCAAGAGGCTTTATATGTGGCTTTCTTCTCTTTCTTCGACCGAAGATCTCTTCTTCTGTTATCAGTACAATTCCTGCCTGAGGCCAACAAAGACCCGAGAGGAGGCTGCCTGCTTGTATGGAAAGCTTTGGTATCATTGTATGTGTATTGCTATTGGCAGATGGCATATCTAGATATAAGGATGTTTCAAGATCGATATCAACAGGCAGTTCATAGTCCTGTAAGAAGTCAAAGAGCCTTCTGGCCTGGTGTTGGGTATGGCATACGAGGATAATCCGATAACTGTCTTCCAACCATGATAATATCCTTTTTACAAAAGAATACAATACTCCTTTATCAGAGCTTACAGATAAAGACTCTCTTTGAATATCCTCATTTCCTTGTGTATAAAAACTGATTTGCGTGTCCTTGGCCTCATCAATATCCGATCTATTAAGAAAGACTCTCTGAAATCTATCGAGATTTGATTGGACATCATCATAGGGTAGGTACAATTCCCAGACTTCAGGATAGAAGCCTTCTTTTTTATGGGATAATCTATAGCTTTCATCAATCTCATATTCGATTTTATATCCTTCCCTTTCTATCTCCCATTGTTCACTTAATAAAAACAAGGTGTTTGCATAGAGATAGTCAAACAGAGAGTTCAGTTTTGAGTAGAAAAAAGGAAGGAAAAAATCGATCCCTGGGAAACAAACAGAATTCTTTATATCAAAAAGAAGGATATCCCTTGTCTTTCTTGGCAGGTTATTTTCATCTGCCTTTGTTCTTATTTTTTCGATTGCATTATCAATAGTCCTTCTATTAAAGATTACTTCCTTGACAGGGAGGACAACGATCTGTTGTAGGGCGGCTAATGAGCGTTGGGATTGCAGGTCGAATTGCCTGATAGAATCGATTTTATCCCCAAAAAACTCAAGTCTGATCGGATTTTTAAACAGAGGGGGAAAGAGATCAAGGATTCCTCCACGAACGCTGTAATCCCCCTTTTCTTCAACCAGACTTACTTGAGTGTATCCCCCGTCAATCATCTTGCCGATTAAGCGATCCCGATCGATTTCCAAACCGGCAAATAGAGTTTCAATGGTCTGCTCGAGGTATTGTTGTGGCATAACCTTTTGCATCAATGCATAGGGGGTAGTAATGATTACAGGTGAAAACCCCTGTGAAAGCAGGTATAGAGTCTCCAGCCTTTGACAGATATTTTCCTGAGAAGGTGATAGTGTGCTGAATGGAAATGCATCCCATGGAAGGAATAAAAGGCTTTTACTTTGCTGTTTTAATCCATTAGACATATCTTCTTTTAAAAAGAATTGAAGATCGTTCCATAACTCCTCGGCTTCTTTTATGGATGGGGTTATTACGACAAACGGATTTTGCAACCTCTCTTTTAAGAGGGATATAAGGAATGATTTGAAGGAACCCTTTAAGCCAGTAGCGTGTATACTTTTTTTATCTTGGTAAATGGCCTGTAATAGTTTTTTTAAAGCGGGTTCTTTATAAAGGACATTTTCGTTGAATAGTGTTTCTTGTTGCATTTAACCTGAACAGAGTATGTCTTTTAGTATGGAATATGATTAATATCCTGTTTAATCCCAGTAACAGAAATTTTGAAACTCAATTATGATGGTCTCGTAAAAAGTCGAAAATCAAAGATATTAACTACACCATATAGTGTACAGCATTGTCATACAATGCAATATATTGTAGCCGATATTTTGCTGCCGGATTTTTTACGAAATCATCAATTATGAGTCACAAATTGACGGGGGGTCTATTCGGTTACTTAGTAATACGTATAGCCTTGTTATAAATCCCTATTTACCGATGAGCCACTAATGCACGCAGAACGAATACCTTAATAAGTGTAGTTAATTAAGTAAATAAGTGAATAGACCTCCCGTCAATGATTTAAAGGTACAATTCAAATTAGTTTCAAAATTTCTGAGTAAAAAAAAGAGGTGCTTATACCAGGGATGCATGGAACATTCGGTTTGCATCCTGCTGATATAATAGAGAGTACCAGTAGGCATAAGAGGCAGAGTATAAAACGAAATTTTTTCAACCCCTCTCACCTCCCTTCACTCATAGGTTTTTACTATATTAAGTATAAAAAAGCTTAACCTGAATGTCAATGAATTAGAAAGGATGCTTTTGAATCGGTTGAGCACATGGCCAACATAATTTAGTTATGTTGAAATCAGAACCATACATCTATCGGCTGTATCTATATTCTTCTTGACAGATAAGCCATTTTATTTAAAATGGCTATTGAATTAGCTCAGCAAAGGAGTTCGTATTTTATAACCTGAGCAAAACTCGCGATTTAGTGAGCATAAAGAAAGAATAGTATTGATCATTTGAATTAGACAATCACAACTGTATCAGTTAAGGCCCACAACCAAGAAACAACCCCCTGTTTTTTCTTAACGCTCACCATACTGCTCAAACAAATGCACGCGTTATAATATGACCGCCTTTGATGTGAATGATTTTTTACTGAGAGAAGTCCATAACCATTTTTTTTTAATAAATATTCAGTATTAAAACGCTCTTGGCAGACCTTGTTCCAAGAGGGGAAGAGATGTAATATATGAGTTTTCTTGATACAATGAGACGTTCGATAATTATTGGCCTCGATGGGGTACCTTATTCACTTGTAAAGGATTTATCAGTAAAAGGCGTTATGCCTAATATTGGAGAATTAGCCAAAGATGGTGTATTTCGAAGCATAGAGTCGACCCTTCCAGACATATCTTCTGTAGCATGGAGTTCAATAATAACCGGTTTAAACCCAGGGGAGCACGGAATTTATGGTTTTATGGATATTGTGCCCGGGACGTATCGGATATATTTTCCTAATTTTACAAACCTGTGCGGAAAACCGTTTTGGAATTATAGGGAAGGAACAAGGTCTATCATTGTCAATGTCCCCTCAACGTACCCTGCAATGCGACTAAATGGCATACTTATCTCCGGTTTTGTTGCACTTGAATTAGAAAGGGCAGTGTACCCGCCTTCTTTGGTTCCGGATTTGAAAAGACTGAAATACCGTCTCGATGTGGATTCTGAGATCGGCCATAAATCACTGGAATTGTTTATTAATGATTTACACAGAACCCTTGATGCAAGAATCGAAACGTACCGTTATCTTTGGGATAAAGAGGACTGGGATTGTTTCATGCTCGTCTTTACCGGTACGGATCGGATTGCGCATTTCTTATGGAATGCGTATGAGGACAGCGCCAGTTTGTACCATAACACCTTTCTCCAGTACTTTCATACGATTGATCAGATCATAGGAGAGATCTCAGGGAGGACAAGGCCTCAAGATTCTCTGATTCTCCTTTCTGACCATGGCTTTGAACGATTAAAGAAGACCGTGTATATCAATTATTATCTGAGGAAAGCGGGTTTTTTAAAGCTGAACAAGATTCCGGCTTCATCCTACAATGATATCAATCAAGGGACTATGGCCTTTGCCCTTGAACCGTCCAGGATTTATCTCAATACAGTCGGTAAGTTTCCTCGCGGCAGTGTAAAAGAGAATGAAAAGGAGTCTATTCTACGTGATTTAACAAATCTCTTTTATGCCCTTGAAGTTGAGGGGGAAAGGATTGTAGATCGAGTATATAGAAAAGAAGAGATATACAAGGGGCCTTTTTTCGATCAGGCTCCGGATTTGGTCTTACTTCCAAACAGTGGTTTTGATCTGAAGGCGAGACTGCAGGCTGAAATATGTATGGAATCTACTATTTTTACTGGCAAACATACGAAGGACAATGCGTTCTTGCTCGTTAAAAGTCCTCAGGATTTTTCTGTACCTCAAAACCCAAGCGTTGTCGATATATTTGGGATTTTGAAGTCAGTCGAAAGTCCGGATTTATTATATCAATAAGGTTATGCTTTTGACCTTGACTATTCACTCCTTTTTTTGGTAAAATTTATGTAATAGTATAATAAATGGACTGTTTTTGTAGGTCAGCTCCTGTCGATCCATAAATGGCACTTTTGCCCAATATCTGTTTCACGTCCAGATTGTAATCCCCTCACCTTCCTCGACCTTGAATAGAATTCCTCATTTCTGGATGGATACGAGCTCATTTAATTTTGGAAGATAATTTTTGCAGACTCCTTTCCTATGAGATGTGAAGGTAAAGACTAATGAACCATTCAAAGAGTCTTTACCTTTGGTTTCGAAAACCTGGCTCTCTTCCAAGAAGATATTTGCCTCTTTCAGGAGCAGCCTTGTCAACTCAGCATGAGTAGGCATAGGAGGATAAAAGTGAGTATCGCGTCGGATTTAGATATATTGGACCCTTCAAAAGAGGGAGATCATCAGGTGATATATGACGTACTGGCAAGGCAATACAAGGCCTTGTTGGTTGAGCACGAGAAGTTGCTCGCAACTATGGAAGGGATAAAAGCCTTCGATATTTGGTCATCCAAGAAGAATCCTGACTGTGTCTGCATTGTGATCCCAAGTGGCAAGGTTGTTTTTGAGAACAAGCAATTTATTAAACTGATCAAGGAAACTGAAAAGGAAATATACTGGTGTAAACATGGAGACACAAAGCCAGGCTTACTCAAGGAGCAGATCATACGAACTGTAAAGAAACTGGAAGAGACCTTCATATTTCCGTTTAAAAAGGAGTTTTTTCGAGACCCAACACTCGATGGAGGTGTTAATCGGGTAGAAGCCTTATTTGAACCCTATACACACAATAAGAAAAGGTATATTTGCGTTATCCTGCAGGATACAACAACCCACACATTGCAAGAGAGAAAGAGAGATGACTTGTCTGTTAATTTTATTAACCCTCCTCATGAAGATGTCTTTATACTCGATAATGATCACAGAATTAATTATGCAAGCAACTCTTTTCTTCAAAAGGAAGGAATGGCTTTAGAAGAGATTATAGGCCGTTATTGTTATGAGGTGACTGCTTGGAAACTGAACAGATGCTGTACCAGCGAATTCCAATGCATCGTCCGACAGGTTCACGATACAGGTGAACCTGTAAGGATGGTGAGACGTAGCGTTGGCAAGGACGGTTCGCTGAAGTGTACTGATGTCATCGCTATACCAATACATGATAACAAGGGCAATATATTCCAAGTAATGTGGGCCTTGCGAGATGTCAGCGAGTTTATGGCGACACACGATGCCTTACTTACATCAGAAAAGAAATATCAGACACTCATCGAGCAGCTGCCAGTCATTGTATACACAATGACCCTCGAAGAAAAGCCTATCATAAGCTTCATTAGCCCTCAGGTAGAATCGGTCTTTGGAATTTCTGCAGATGATATTATAGCCAATCCAAACCTTAGAATGAAGATCATCCATCCAGTGGATCGAGGCAGATTTATAAAAGAATTCCTGAACTGTCGGAAACAAGGGAAGGCAATTAAGTGTGAATATCGCTTAATGAAATCAGACGGGGATATCTTGTGGGTTCATGACCGAGCCACTTTAATCTGCGATGAAAAAGGACAACCGCAATATTTTTTGGGGATGATTACCGATATAAATGACCACAAGAAAATGGAAGAAAGGATCCGGTTACTTTCCTCCCGTCTCTGGAATGTCCAGGAAGAAGAGAAGTCCAGGATAGCCCGTGACTTACACGATGGACTAGGACAGTCTTTAGCAGCCATACTTTATTCCCTTGAAGGTCTTGCAGAGTTATTTCCCAAAGATATGCAAAGGGAAGAACAAATAATCAAGGAGGTGATCGATTCAATACAAAAAGTCAGCACCGACGTCAGATGTATTGCTTCTGACCTCAGGCCATCAATGTTGGACACCCTTGGACTCGTGCCCACCTTAAGATCGATGGCCATGTACATCTCTGAAAAACACGATATTCGAGTAGATTTTCAGGCCATGGGAATGGAACAAAAGAAGTTGCCATCGAATTTGGAAATCAATCTTTTTAGGCTTTTCCAAGAAACGATTAACAACATAATAAAACACGCAAAAGCAAAGAGGGTAAACCTCAAACTCATTCATAGGTATCCAAAGATCATTACGATAATCTCAGATGATGGCCGGGGGTTTGATTTTAATTCAATTCTTCGAGACAATAATCGCATGGGGATTATTGGTATGAGGCAGCGTGTCAGTGCACTGGGTGGTGAATTCAATATAAAATCAGAAGTCGGAAAAGGAACTACTGTTCGCGCAGAGATCCCTTTAAATCTGGGGGAGATATATGAAGGTAATTAGGGTCTTGTTAGTCGATGATCATCCCATCTTTAGGGAAGGGTTGAAGGGGATATTAAATGGGCAACCAGATATGGAAGTAGTGGGTGAGGCGAGTGATGGATATGGCGCCCTAAAAGAGATCAGTCAATTCAGACCCAATGTTGCGGTAATTGATATAGCTATGCCTGGTCTTAATGGCCTCGATACAACATTGCTCATAAAGCGATCCTATCCGGATGTAGAGGTTATCATACTCTCGATGCATCAAAAAGAAACCTTTATTCATGAGGCATTCAAGGCAGGTGCCCTCGGTTACGTCCTAAAGGCCTCTTCTAGTGTTGAGGTGCTCAACGCTATTAGGGCTGCCCATAAAGGAGAATACTTTCTTGGCCCTGATATTGCAGCAAGTGTAATCACTGAATATTTGAAAAGCAAGAAAGATGAGCCTGATGTAAAAGGATACGATCTGCTTACAGAGAGAGAACAGGAGGTCTTCCCGTTGATAGTAGAAGGCTTGTCTAATAAACAGATTGCTGACATTCTTTGTATCAGTGTCAAGACAGTGGAAAAGCACAAGACAAGTATTATGCGTAAGATTGGAGTTAATGACGCTGTTGGACTTGTGAAGTATGCTATTATGTATGAAATTATAGATACAGAGATTTGGGTAGATGATCCCACTTTTTAAGAAGGCCTGTGGTAGAACTTTCCCGATGATGAAGTAGAAAAATCCTACCTGCAAATTCGCATCTTACCTATAGACCCAATACAATAATCGATGCAATAATTGGAAGATATCCTGAAATACTTGGAGGTTATTTAGACTTTATAAAGCCGCCCAACTCTTTTGCAATTATTATATACTTTAATCGCAAAGTGACTGCCTCAGATTAACAGTATCCTTTATCGATTCTCTGGTTCTTCAACCGTTATGCTTGAGAAAGATCAGAGTATGGATAAAAAACAGCCAGCAAATAGCAGATGATCTCTCTTTTAGTGTAATACAAAAAACGGATTGGGCACGGCTATCGAGCCGGATATAATATAAATAGGGTATAAATCACGTTACATTAAGGAGGGTAAAAAGACGATGGGGAAAAAATCTAAAGAGGTAAGTTTGTTTTTTATTGTGATTCTTTTGGGTATAATGTTCCCTGCTTTTGCTTTGGGAGTGGAATATAAAGGAGTGGATTTTCCAGATGAAGTCGTTATAGATGGAAAAACCTGCCAACTTATGGGAGTGGGCTCATATAAGGCCCTTTACATAGTTACAGTTGAATATGTCGGATTCTATCTCAGTGAACCGACTCAAAATCCGCAGGCAGTGATTCATTCAGAGCAGATCAAAAGATTAAGGGCACACGTGATTTATAATATAAAAGCAAAGGATTTCACGGAGTGGTATGATAAAGAATTTTCGAAGGTATTCGATTATCAATCCAATCCGGAACTTAGAAAAAAGGTGGATCAATACCTTGGCAGCTTTACAGAGGATTTCAAGAAACACGATGAGTTCAGTGTAACTTACATTCCCGGTAAGGGTACGGAGATCGTGGTCAAAAGCGAGAAAAAAGCCATTATTCCTGGAAGGGATTTCATGCTTGCCATATATACCCTCTGGTTTGGCCCGAAATCGCCTACTAAAAAGTTCATGGATAGCCTTTTGGGACTATGATACGATCTTTGCAATGAGCTTCCCTATATGGCTTTGATTTTTTGTTTCCCTTTTTACTAGATCCTTTGCGTACTTTTTAGATATACATATCGCTATAGCTATTTGCCTGGAATATTTCGTTAGGTATCTCAACTAGACGACGAGGTTGAGGATTTACAATCCTCTTTAGCCCTTTTGATGTGACATTATTAATCTTAAACACCACCTGTATCGAATAATTAACTTTCTAATCATAGGCGAGAAATCATCGTTTACACTCGATCAAGGTTGAAAAATATACTTGGGGTCATGTTATTTGAGTGGGATATCTTTTCAGGGTAGATAAAAAAGGGGTATTGTCTGGCTATACACATACATTCCTAGATACCAAGTGAGAGTAACTCGTGGCTACCCAGAAATGACACTTTTGCCCGATCTATTCGCCTTCTTCGACCTTAAACAAGATTGCTCATTTACTGGATGGGCACTAACCGGGAAAGGGAGATGTAAGATTATGAAAACAGATGATGTCTATGTTAAATGGGCAAAAGAGTTAGATTATCACCATTCAGTGTATTTGCTATGAATACTTGAAAAGATGTTAACAGTTGAAGATGCTCAACTCTTGCTAGAGCTTCCAGGTGAACCTGACTATTTAGCAAGGAAGCTGGGAATGGATGAAGATACTGTTAAAAAAAGATGACGAAATTTTGGCGAAAGGGAGTAGCTGTTAATGCTTGTGAGGGATTACGCATGGTTCAAAACGTGCCAATGTTGCATGCTGCTATGTGTGGCTTGGAAGAATATGTTGATGGTGAACTTATTGAGCTTTGGAAGGACTTTTATAAAATCGAGTGGAGTGAGAAGATAGCTGTTCGCTGGGAAAAGTTACTCAAGTCGGCCACGCCTTTGTTTGGACGAATTATATCAGTGTGGGAATCAGTTAAGGAATTCCTTGGTTTCCCACGTGAAGAGAACCTTAAGGTGAGAAACACTCCTCCAGCAAAGAAACTTAAAGCCTTTGTGGAATTTGAGAAATGTTATGGTTGCGGTATATGTGATGTCGGGTGTAAAGAAGGGGCGATTACCATGAGATTGAGAGAGAATTAGATTTCCCAAAGTTCCGCCTTTCATAGGGAAAAGCGAAAAATTACACTATACTATACCTCATAACTATTCAATTGGTGGGGAGAAACAGAACCTAGTTTTGATAGAGTGGCTAGTGAGGAATAGGCAAGGAGAATAAGATGGCAACGGTTAAGGAAGTGAATGATGCCTTTGTCGCGAAGGGACTCCATATAGAGCTTCCGTACCCGCCGGATTGGTTGGTAAAGAAGGTGGACATATTAGAGAAGAA
>JAXHVA010000052.1:0-29759 GCA_034189035.1 Thermodesulfobacteriota bacterium | reverse complement strand
TCATTACGAACCATTCCGCACGGCATATTACCAATAATATGCCAAGCAAAAAATCGACTTATTCTGCTTTTTTTGATCTTTTTTGATGTATACATGCAACTTTCTAACCGGAAATTACTGATTTTTTAATTGATCAAAATCTTCTTTATTTCATCCAATGACGGCATTCTATCAAAACTTTCATTACAAGGGGGCCAGTGAGAGACCCAAAGGGTCAACAAATGTTTATGTGTAACTACTCAGGTGGATAGACTGAAGGTGGAAGGCTTTTAGGGACAAATCGTGCGCGATCACATAAAATTTAGTGTATTTAAGAAGGCTGACGAGAAGGTCTAAATGGTTTGTTTCGAGCGTTGCGAGAAGATTGATATACTTCAGCCTTTAACCTAAATACTTGAGTAGTTGCGTTTGTGCAATACAAAATTGTTGAGTTTCGAGGATCAACCCAACTTACAAGCTTAGCCATTTAAGTCTGAGCCTACCAATATCTATTGTTTTTGTAAATGTCCTTTTTATCATAGGATTGGCTGGGCGGGTAATGAACTCTTAATCTCTTCATCAGGGCATTCTTTCCCCCTGTGCATCCTATCCATAAGATGAAGGGGGTTTCCTGCTAGGCAGAGCTCTATTACTAAAGTAATAGTTGCCCATATGTACACTGTTTCTATTGAACAACGCCCTTATCGTCCTTATACTCCTTCATACCCCAATTACAACTCTGCCGCCTGTTCAACTTCAGTTTTAAGATACGCCTTGGATGGATTGGTTTGATTGTATTTACTCCCTATGGGAATCAATAATTTCAACTTAACCAAGTAACTTTGCTCAAATGAAAGTTTATTTAAATATTTAAGGTCGTCCCTCTTTTCCCTGCTCTTTTCCCTTTTTCCCTTGAATATATTCCCTTGAAATGTGTTGGAAAGCCTTTCTTTTATAAAGAGCCTCCTATGTGAAATAGTTCACAACCTTTCAGACAAATACAAGGTCTGGTTCGTTTATTCGTATTGGCAAGTCACATACTAAAAATCAATATTGTCTATAATTACATTGTATACATAACATATTTATGGTTATCTGTCTGACTAATTTACTGAATAAAGTGAAAAACTTTACTACTTTTGCTTTACAAATTTCTCTTTTTGGGTAAATTGATTGGACTTATCAAAGTTCAAAGAGGGGGCGAGTATATATAGAATTTGGATCGCTCGTTTTTCAATTCTTTTCAGAGTGCTTTCAACAATATCATCTTTTATTAAAATTTGATTGCTACTTCTTGCCACCCTTTTGAAAGAGCCAGACATTTACAAGTCACTATTATTACAACTTAAACAGATGAGAATAAAAACACCCTGGACCCCAGAATATTTTATCTTGACAAATATTGCTATTTTTGATAAATAATAAAATCCTATCTAAATGAAATTAATAAACTTTCAGAGACCTTAAAAGTACCCCTTTTGCCCAATCTCTGTTTCAAGTTTAATTTTATATCCTCGAAATATGAAGTGCATTCTTTTATAAGCTCTGTGAAATGCGAAATACATATTTCTCCAGGGATGGAAAAGTATTGCCTTCCTTAACCATAAACAAATTGGGCATTTTAGAGAGTCTCAATCAGTCTTTGTATTGGAGCATTTTATATGGAAAAGAGATATCTACTAGCACCTGGGCCTACTCCTGTTTCTCCAAGAGCCTTACTCAAAATGGCAGAGCCGATTATTCATCATCGTGGGCCTGAATTCAGCAATATACTCAGAGAGGTAAGGGGAGGATTAAAGTACCTCTTTCAAACAAAGAATGAGGTGTTAATATTTTCATCCACCGGAACCGGTGCTATGGAAGGCGCGGTTTCAAATATGCTTTCCAAAGGGGATAAAGCGCTGGTCGTTAATGGTGGAAAGTTCGGCGAAAGGTGGGGCGATATCTGCAAGGCATTTGGAGTCGAAATCGTGCTTATCGATGTCACATGGGGAGATGCAGTAGACCCGGATATCATAAAGAAGTCGCTCGATTCGGACAGTTCTATCAAAGCAGTACTTACGCAGGCCTGCGAGACATCTACCGGAGTCGTTCACCCTATAAAAGAGATCGCAGATATAGTAAAAGATAAAGAGAATACGATCATCATCGTTGATGCCATTTCAGCCATGGGCGCGATTGACCTCCCTGTAGATAAATGGAAGCTGGATGTAGTTGTTGCCGGTTCTCAAAAAGCAATGATGCTTCCTCCAGGGATTGCCTTTGCAAGTGTCAGTGATAAGGCATGGAGGTTTGCCGAGGATTCAAATCTTCCTAAATACTATTTTAATTTCAAAAAAGAATTGAACTCTCTCAATAAAAACCAAACTGCATATACTTCGGCTGTGTCATTATTAATAGGCTTGTCTGAATCACTCAAACAGATAAGATCAGAAGGGCTGGAAAATGTTTATCTTCGGCATGAAAGACTCGCCAAGGCAACTAGAGCAGCGATTAAAGGCATAGGGCTTCAGTTATATGCCCCTAAATCTCCAAGTAACTCAATAACAGCCATTATCGCACCCGATGGAATCAATGGTTCTGATGTAGTAAAAGCCATGAGAGAGAAATACAGGGTTACCATAGCAGGGGGGCAGAGCCAGGCAAAAGGGAAGATATTTAGGATTGCGCATATGGGTTATATAGACCAATTTGACATCATCACAGCAATTTCTGCTTTGGAGATGACCCTTAATGAATTGGGGTATCATGTGGATCTGGGTAAAGGAGCGAAGACAGCTTTGGAAGTACTCGATGGGTAGTTTTATGTAGGGAGGAATCGATGAAGAGGGTATTGATCAGTGATAATCTATCAGAGAAAGGGATCGAGATCCTAAGGAATACACCGGGGATTCAAGTGGATGTCGACACGAATCTTTCAAAAGATACGCTTATCGAAAAAATCAGGGATTATAACGGATTGGCCATCAGAAGTGCTACAAAGGTTACTTCAGAGGTTATTGATGCGGCAGAAAACCTTCAGGTTATCGGTAGGGCAGGGATAGGGTTGGATAACGTTGATATCGAAGCAGCGACGAAGAAAGGGATAGTAGTGATGAACGCCCCTGAAGGGAATACGACTACCACTGCTGAGCATGCCATCTCTATGATGCTTGCCCTTACGAGAAAGATCCCTCAAGCAACGATTTCCCTAAAGGCAGGAAAATGGGAAAAAAAGAAATTTATGGGAAGGGAGTTGTTCAGGAAGACCCTAGGTATTATTGGTTTGGGCAAGATTGGAAGTATCGTAGCAGATCGTGCCAAGGGGCTGAAGATGGATGTTATTGCATATGATCCCTTTATTTCAAAGGTCCGGGTTTCAGAGATGGGTATAGAACAAGTTTCTCTCGATGAGCTCTTTGCCAGGTCGGATTATATAACCCTTCATATCCCTCTTAATGAAGAAACAAGAGGTTTAATAAATAGAGAGTCCTTTGAAAAGATGAAGGATGGTATTATGATAATAAACTGTGCAAGGGGAGGAATCGTTAATGAAAAGGACCTCTTTGATGCGATAAAGAGCAAAAAGGTTGCAGGGGTTGCCCTCGATGTCTTCGAGAAGGAACCTCCTGGAGATAACCCGTTATTTGATTTAGATGAAGTCATTTGTACACCTCATTTGGGTGCATCCACTGCTGAGGCCCAAAAGAATGTAACTGTAGATATTGCCGAGCAGATGATAGACTACCTATTACATGAAACGATAAAGAATGCCGTTAATGTGCCCTCTGTAAACGGTGATATCTTATCCACGATTAAACCTTATATGGATCTTTCGGAAAAACTCGGAAGATTTCAGAGCCAGCTCGAATCAGGAGCAATAGAGGAGATAAATATAGAATACAGTGGCGATATTGCTGAATTGGACGTAACACCAATCACCACATCAATATTAATGGGTATCTTCAGACCGATTATGGGCGATACAATAAACTTTGTAAATGCCCCTATAATTGCCCAGGAAAGAAATGTTAAAGTAGTTGAGTCAAAGAGTAGAAAGAGTCAGGATTTCACCAGTTTACTGACTATAAGGACCATATCAACAAAAGGAGAGAATTTAGTTGCAGGCACACTGTTTGGTAAAAACGAGCCTAGAATTATAAGGATCAATAAGTTCAGAGTAGAAACAATACCAAATGGGAATATGTTATTGTTTTATACGATTGATCGTCCAAAAGTCATCGGAAATATTGGAGCAATACTTGGAGATATGGATATAAATATCGCTAATATGCAATTCGGTAGAGAGAAGATAGGAGGGGATGCTATTGTTCTTTTAAATATAGATTCCCCCGTTTCCAAGGAAACCATAGAAAAATTCAGCAAGCTACCAAACATAGTCTCTGTTAAACAATTGAAGCTGTAGTAAAACTATCGAAGGAATCTCATAAAACTATAACAAATAGAGATTATTATTATGTCTAACATCGTTGTTATTGGTACACAATGGGGAGATGAAGGTAAAGGAAAGGTAATAGATTTCCTTACGGAACATGCCGATATAATCGTTAGATTTCAGGGGGGGAACAATGCTGGCCATACGGTTGTACTGAAAGATAAGACAATAATTCTCCATCTTATCCCATCCGGCATATTGCATCCAGAAAAGAAATGTATAATCAGTAACGGCGTTGTTATTGACCCAAGAGAACTGCTCAATGAAATTGAGTTACTGCAATCAGAGGGTTTTATACTGAACAACGATTCTCTCTTTATCAGTGAGGGGGCACATCTGGTAATGCCCTATCACAAAAGGATCGATATTGCCAGAGAGAATCTAAAATGTGGAAAAAAAATAGGGACAACGGGAAGGGGAATAGGCCCTACGTATGAAGACAAAATTCGAAGGACAGGGATACGGGTTATAGACCTTTTGGAAAAAAATGTCTTTCGTGAAAAACTCAGAGATAACCTCAAGGAAAAAAACTTCTACCTCATACATTATCTTAAAGAAAAAGAGTTTAATATCGAAGAAATATACGAAGAATATCTTGACTTTGCAAAAAAAATAAAAGAATATGTAGTTGATACTTCAGTGATCATAAACAGAGAGATTGAGAACGGCAGAAACATTTTATTCGAAGGGGCACAGGGAAGTTTTTTAGATGTAGATCACGGCACATACCCTTTTGTAACTTCGAGTAGCACAGTAGCAGCGGGAGCATGTACTGGAGCAGGTATAGGCCCTACAAAAATAGATAGCGTAATTGGAATCGCAAAGGCCTACGCTACTAGGGTTGGGAACGGACCTTTTCCTACTGAATTGAACAACGAACAGGGAGAAAGCTTGAGGGAAAAGGGTAATGAATATGGCGCTACTACAGGGAGACCAAGAAGATGTGGATGGTTCGATGCAGTTATGGTAAAACATGCCATCAGAGTCAATGGGATTAATGGGCTAGGTATCACGAAACTCGATGTGCTCAGCGATTTCAATAAGATAATGATCTGCACAGGATACAAATACAAGGGTGATGTCTGTTCAAGCATCCCGTCAAGCATCAGCAAATTGGAGAGTTGCCATCCAAGCTATGAAGAGATGGATGGCTGGGGCTCGGATATCAGTAAGATCAGAGAATACAGTAAACTTCCTGATAATGCCAGAAGATATATTGAAAGGGTTGAGAAATTAGTTAGTACAGAGGTTATACTGGTCTCGGTAGGTAGCAGAAGGGATGAAACCATTGTATTAACTAACCCATTTACATAATGAATGTCCGTGTTGAAATGAGCGATTTTATTCAATATCAATGAAGGAGAAGTGATACAACCTGGGCTTGATAAAGAGAATAGGCCAAAGGATCATTTCAGGATGGACACTCATTAAGCGTATAATAACTGGTATGAAATGCCCTTGACAAATTCCCAAAAAAAGGTTTAGGGCCGTTAACTCAGGAGGTAGAGTATCTGCCTTTTAAGCAGAGAGCCGCTGGTTCGAGTCCAGCACGGCCCACCACGTCCCCATCGTCTAGCCTGGCCTAGGACACCGGCCTTTCACGCCGGCGACACCGGTTCAAATCCGGTTGGGGACGCCAATAATAAAGAAAAGGCCTGTCCGTAATGATCAGGCCTTTTTTTTGTTCTCAGGTTAATAATACATGTAATGTGTTTAATTATATGATGATTTGAGCTAAAAGATTTTTATTGTTCTTGACCGTTTCATTATACTATTATATATGTTCGCTGACAGTAGCCTATTTTGTATTCATATTAAAAAACAAGAAAAGATGGCCTTTTAGAAAGTTAAGGTTGTTTCTTTTTATCTGATTGATTAGAATGCTAGAGTGGATTTACCTCAATAAGTCATGTTTATGGTGGTTAGGGATACTTTCGATAGCTACTTTTATTGTAACCCTAATCATGATTCCAATTTTAATAGTTCGCATACCAGCGGATTACTTTATAAATGATATTAGAAAGCCAATACTATCGGGTAGACAACTCTCGTTTTTCTCCCTTCTCTCTATAATTGTAAAGAATCTTTTCGGAACTATATTTATATTGGCTGGCTTTTCAATGTTGCTATTGCCGGGTCAAGGTCTTATTTCTATCCTGATTGGAATAATGCTCATAAACTTTCCGGGGAAACGCATACTTGAAAGAAGAATGGTTCAACAAGTCTTTGTACAAAAGACTATCAACTGGATTCGAACCAAGGCAAATAGACCACCATTGATAATCCCTAAATGAGTTATCGCCGAAAATGACAATACTAAAAATGGCTAACCAAGCAATAGAAACAGCTTTAAAAAAGATAAAAAATATCACTTTCAATAAATACCCATTCATTTTTCAATATTTTCTGTGAAGGTGTTTCACATTATGAAATTTTTAAATGGAGGTATTTATGAAAACGCGTGTTACAGAACTCTTTGGGATAAAATATCCCATTATGCTTTCCGGCATGAGTGGGATTAGCGAGCCAAAGATCGTAGCTGCCGTCTCAAATGCTGGCGGGCTAGGTGTACTGGGAACAGGAACTATGACCGCTGTTGAGGCAAAGAAGGCTATTCGTGAGGCAAAAGAACTTACTGATAAGCCCTTTGGGATAAATGTTTCCCTCTTATTCCCTGGAGCTGCTGAAAATGCTAAGATAGGACTTGAAGAAAAAGTCCATGTGATCAACTTTTCACTGGGAAAAGGTGACTGGATTGTAGAAGCTGCGCATAAGTACGGGGGAAAGGTGATCGCTACAGTTGTAAATAGTCGTCACGCAAAGAGAGCACAGGATTATGGGTGTGATGGCCTTGTTGTCACAGGACACGAGGCAGCTGCTCATGGAGGTGATGCAACATCCCTTGTACTTATTCCTTCAATTGTGGATGAAGTAGACATTCCTTTGATTGCAGCAGGTGGTTTTGCAGACGGCAGAGGCCTTATGGCTGCATTGGCACTTGGAGCAGAAGGTATTGCCATGGGTACACGTTTCATGACCACACAAGAAAGTCCTCTTCACGAGAAGTACAAACAACTATCCATTGAAAAAGGGGTAAGTGATACTATCTATGGGAAATATTTTGACGGTCTCGGATGCAGATCAATGAAAACCAAGGTATCTGAAAAGGCATATAAGCGAGGTTTTTTAGGCCTTCCCAATTTCCCGGCAGCAATTATAAACGCCAGAGGCTTGGCAAATATACTTGATTTTCCATATTATAAACTTTTCATTGGTATTATACTCTCAGGATGGAAAAATGCAAAACAGATGGCATACATGGCAAACGCCTTTCCAGCAATTCAGGCAGCCATAGAAGACGGAGATTCAGAAAACAAAGGAGTTCTTCCGGTTGGACAGTCTACAGGATTGATCCATGAAGTCCCAACTGTTGCTGAATTATTAGAAAAAATTGCAATAGAAGCAGAACAGGCACAAAAGAAACTATCTGATGCAGCTAAATAACCAGTCTGAGCTTGGCCATTTCAACATCCTGCGTCATATTGCATTTTAAAAAAAAAGCATGTTCAAAAATGAGGGACTCCTCTTTCAAGATTCGATTATATAAAGAAATCTATCCGAAATAGGATATTTTACAAAAGGGCAATTCATACTGTAAAAAAACAAAATGGAGGTTGTTGTTATGGGACCCTTATCAGGTATAAAGATAATAGAGATAGCAAGTATTGGACCTGGACCGTTTTGCGGAATGATGCTCTCTGATATGGGAGCAGAGGTCATCCGTGTTGACCGGGTTACTCAACAGGCTGGTCTTACTATACCGAAAGATGTACTCGCTAGAGGGAGACGATCTATCGCAGTGGATCTAAAGAAACCTGAAGGTGTAAAAGTCATCCTAAGACTATGCGAAAAAGCCGATGCCCTGTTTGAGGGATTTCGTCCTGGGGTTACAGAGAGGTTAGGGATTGGCCCTGAAGAGTGTATGGCACATAACCCAAGACTTGTCTACGGTCGTATGACCGGTTGGGGACAGGAAGGCCCTTTAGCATTAGCGGCTGGCCACGATATTAATTATATTTCCCTATCAGGCGCTCTTCACGCGATCGGCAGGAAGGATCAACCACCGGTTCCTCCGCTCAATCTGGTCGGTGATTTTGGAGGGGGAGGCATGCTGCTTGCTTTTGGACTCGTATGCGGGCTACTGGAATCAATGAAATCTGGCAAGGGTCAGGTTGTAGATGCCGCTATGGTTGACGGCTCAGCGGTTCTTATGTCTATGTTTTTCACCTTCAAAGAGATGGGACAGTTTACAGATAAACGCGGAACTAACATGTTGGATACTGGTGCTCACTTCTATGATACATACGAAACCAAAGATGGAAAATATATTTCTATTGGCTCGATCGAACCTCAATTCTATGCCTTGCTGATTGAGAAGGCAAACCTTAATGCAGATCTCTTTGCATCACAGATAGACCCAGCAAAATGGCCGAAACTGAAAGAGGAGTTGAAGCGCGTTTTCTTAACGAAAACACAAGATGAATGGTGCGATATCATGGAAGGGTCAGATGTCTGTTTTGCGCCAGTCTTATCGATTTTTGAGGCACCTCGCCATCCGCATAACAAAGCTCGAAAGACCTTTGTGGAGGTTGATGACGTTATCCAACCTGCTCCAGCACCGCGATTTAGCCGAACTGCACCAGAAGTCAACCATGGGCCGCGCAACCCTGGCGAGGATACGGTCAGTGTACTTTCCGATTGGGGTTTTACAAAAGATGAGATTAATGTACTTCAAAAAAATGGTGCAATTGCAGGCATGTAATTAATCCGCAAAAAATAGTAAGTATTATCCTAGACATATAAATCAAAAAGTACTGCAATGCTTTAACGGCAATCAAAAAAATGATTATCGTTGAAGCTTGATAATACTTTTCTATTTCATAGCGCTAGAATGATAGGAAAGCTAAATTAATGTAATCTTCATTAAAAAAGCGACTTCTAGATACAAAAAGAAGATAAAAAATGTGTGCACCTTTTTTTGTTCAATATAGGAGTAGACCTTTGCCTTGACAATAGAGTAACGATTTGATATTATTTAATAATTATTTAAGTAATGGTTAGATCCTTTGCGAAACGATCGATATTTTATGGTTAAAAGTGGTTTAGACCCGTTGAGTGTGTATAAGAAAGCGTCTGAAGCACGACTTGAATGGAGGGTTAAAAAACTAGTAAAGAGAGCAGAAAAGGGTACAGTTCTACATAAACCAATGAAGCAGCTCACCCTCTATTTTCATTGAAACCTTTCTTTTGTAAGGGGATAATAAAATGAAGAAGAAAAAAGCCGCCAAAGAATGGTTTAGGGAAGGATACTTAAGTAACACTATGGAACCAGGATCTGATGATGCCATAAATGCTTACAAAAAGTGTATAGAACTTGATTATACCTTTGCAGAAGCCTATGTAAATCTGGGTTTTATTTATTTACAGAAGGAAGATTATGAGAAAGCAGTGGAGTTTTTTAGTAAAGTGGTCGAATTAGAACCCGACAACCCTGAAGCGTATAATAATCTTGGATATTCCTATGAAAAACTAGATCGGCTTGGGAGTGCAAAACAGATGTATGAAAAGGCTCTCAAACTGAACCCTCGAGATTTAGAGGCCGTAATTGATCTTGCACATGTAGCTGAATTAAGAGGAGACTACAGAGCTGCTGTTGAGCATTACAATAAAGCAATTAAGATGGATCCCAAGGCTACAGCTCCACTGTTCTGTTTGGCTGTTTTATATGATAGGTATGATATGTTTGATGAAGCAATTGAATATTATCAACGAGTCTTGAAATTAGACCCAAATTATGTAAAGGCCATCTTCAATCTGGGAAATCTCTATGCGATTCACGATGGTTCTTACAAAGATGCTATTGAAGCCTTTAAAAGGGTAATAAAATTGAATCCTGATAACGCTGAGGCATGGAATAATCTGGGGTCTATTTATGAAGAGATGAAAAAATATAAAGAGGCTGCCTTTGCCTATCAAAAATCCCTTTCCCTGAATTCATTCCAAGAAGAAGCCCATTTTAATCTGGCTCAAATAGAATATCTCAAGTACCAATCAAAACCTAACCAGGCAAAGAAAGAAGATGTTATGCAAAGGCTCGACTTTATTCTCTCACTCAATCCAAGACACAAAATGGCCTCTCAACTCATAAAGAAGTTGAAAAGACAGAAGTCTTAGAGACCTCGTTTCCTTGACATTGGACAGAATTGCTCATTTCTTGATGGATATTAAACGGCTTCGATTTCCTGTTCCATCTTATGTAAGATTAAATCCCTGATATCACTCCAAATAGTAACTGGATCAGCTACGGATGTAGGCTTTAACTGTGGATATTTTTTTAGGGTTTGGGCAGCTAAAACCCCTGCTAATTTAAAACGATGTTCCTTAGTAGACGATTTAGCCTGCTTGATTATATAGGAGGGTATATTTAACCTGCTTATTTTAAACTTTCCAATTTTTGTCGTTGTTTCAGCCATTGCTGAGGTAGTGGGCTTTTCGGATTGTTTTGTTGTCTCTCTTTTTGGTTCTTTCTTTTTCGGTGCAATCTTTTCTTCTTGAGGGACTGCTGAAGCTGCTAAGTGCGATTCCTTCAGCCTCTCTTGAGGAACATCCATTAAAGGACTAATCCTTTCTTCTTCCTGTTCTTCTTCTTCTTCTTCTTCCTGTTCTTCTTCTTCTTCTTCCTGTTCTTCTTCTTCTTCTTCTTCTTCCTGTTCTTCCACGGCCATTTCCTGAATGAGTTCTTCAGTATCTATCTTTCCTTCTGCTAAGGAGGCAAGTTCCTCAAGTTCGGATTCATCTGAGTCAGCTTCTTCGCAGTATTCTTCAACCTCTATATTTTCTGGTTCCATGGAGGCAGCTTCATCAAGTTTTTCTTCTTCTAATGCTACTTGTGGTATTGGTTTTTCTTCCTGGATTGCATCTTCTTCAATATGCCGTATTCTTGGTTTTCTTTTTTGTGTAGTAGGGCCTGTTAATCTTTGAAACCTCGTCCCTATCTGCTTTACTACATCCCCTGTAATTTCTTCAAACTCATTTGTTTCGCCTGCTTTTAGACACAGTTTGCATATTTTATTGACTAGACGCGGTACTCCAAACTCAGAATACACCCATACAGCTTCAATGGCATCCTCAGTAAAAATTTTTTTCTGTCCGCCACCAGCATGTTTGAGACGCGTCTCAATATACTCCGTTAGCATTTCAGCGGATTGTAGCTTGTCAATACGATTATAGGTTCCTATCCTCTGAAATAAATTCGCGTGCTTTGGATGTTCCAATCTTCGAGCCAATTCCAACTGTCCAGAAAGAACAATAGTAAACAGGTTTCTACTGTCTTCTTGCATATTTGTAAGTAGCCTTAAACTTTCAAGATTAGCAGGAGCAATAGCATTCGCTTCATCAATGAATATAAGAATCCTCTTTCCTTGATCTACAGTTTCAAAAAGGAGTTTATTAAATATTTCTAATAGTTCAACTCTTCGTTTTACCTCACATTGCTTGCCTGTCAATTGACCAATAATCTCTCTTAAAAGCTGAATAAAAGAGATATCTGGATTCGTTATAAGGGCTATTTTATATTTTTCTTGCTCTAACGAATCGAGGATAATTCTCAGTGACAGAGTCTTGCCCATACCCACATCACCTACAATTACTGCCAGACATTCATCACCTTCTTCTATTGCAAAAAGGGTTTCTGCTATGGCATTCTCAACTGATGCCTGAAATTCAACGTACATAGTCGGATCAGGGACATTATCGAAAGGTGGTTTTTTAAGACCCCAATATTGATAGTACATTCGATTCCTCTCCTTGAATATAAGAGATTTAATCAGTGTTTCTTTTTTGTCTCGCCTTTATATTGTATCAATAAAATTTCAATTCTTAAGCTTTACTCTTGTTCAGATACTCGAGAACATCTTCCAAAGAAAAACGTCTAAGATTTCCAATCTTATAACTCTTTATAGACTTTTTCTTGACTAGGGTGGATAGTAGACTTTTGCTGATTTGCAACATCTCGCATACACCTTTAGAATCAAGCATTCTTGCCATATAGAGGGGTTCAAAATGGAAATTGAAGAAAACCCCGCCATCTTCCTTCTGTTGCACGTTCAATTTAACACCAAAGTCACTCTCATTCAATATCTCCTGTATAGAGGCTATTGACTGGATATTACCGGATTGCTCAGGTGTTAATTCGAGGGAAAATGACTTTTCTTCTTGCCCCGTGACTTCTTCAAAGATAGGATCTGCCTTTCTTTTAACGATGTCATTATCGATTTCTGTATGCAGTGGGACTTCGGGGTGTTTTCTATCTTGGAGAACCACTTCCTCGATTCCATTGCTCGTATCTTGCTCAACCTTTCTGTCTTTTTTCCGCCTTTTTACAATACAGATCTTTTCCATAATGCTCCCAAACTAAAAATGTTATAAGAAGAAGGAGTATCTTTCATTAATAGAAGAACACTGAAATAATTCAGCCCTATCGGAATTTCTAGATTCTGCTAAAATTCTATTTAATTATAATCATAGAATTTATATTTTTTATCGGCTATTTCATAAATTAACTTTACTGAAATATCAACAATATTTATAATTATTAGTAAATTTCTAACAAATATGATTAAAAATACAATAATATTCTTTTAACTTTTTCTATTGCCCACATGGCAGTATGCTTTATTTCTTTTGAAATAGACTAATATACTTTCAATAACTATCCATATTTCTATAATAAGAATCCCTGTCTCTATATAGAATAGCAACCAGTTATTATAGGCAAAGCTTCTTAGATTTATTATCTGAGCCCAACCTGTCATTAATAGCACGAAGACCATTGGAATGGTTGTATATGCCAGGTGGGTTCTTTTGTAGGCAAGGTATACGGTTATAGCGAGAAGAATTAAACCTGCCAAAATCTGATTTGCTACACCAAAAAGTGGCCATAAAAGCATGGCCCCCTTTCCACTTCCATTGTAAAATGCTAAAATAAAAGCAGTCACAACTGCAATGAGAGTGGCCGGATGCCTTTTAGCCAACTTTGGACAACTCCAGGCAACTGCTAATTCGCTGACAATATAGCGCTGAAGGCGGGTTGCCGTATCCATAGTAGTTGCTGCAAATGAAACCAGAAAAACACCCATAATTGTAATTGTAAAGTCATAAGGAATACCAACCCTTTTAATCATATTTGCCGCCCCAATTACAAACGCGTTGATTTTAGAACCCAAACCTGCAGCGTCGTTCCAACTTGCATAATGTTGGTTAAAGGCCGCAACACCTTCAAGTGTTTCACTTCCTTTGCTTAAACCAATGCCCAATCCAGCACCGCATGCTACGATTACAAACATGGCAAGTATCCCTTCCATCAGCATACCGCCATAAGCAATGGGAAGAGAGCTGGGCTCAGTATCACACTGTTTTGAAGATGTACCTGAAGAAACCAGTCCATGGAAACCAGAGACCGCTCCACAGGCAATAACTACAAAAAGCATAGGCCATAAAGGTGGCGCACCATTTGGTGAAAGGTTAAAAGCTGGTGCTACCATTTTTGGATGTGCAAAAATCACACCCAGCATGAGAAGCCCGAGGATTGTGAAGAGCTGATGCGAATTAATATAATCCCTGGGCTGTAATAATGTCTGAACCGGGAGTGTTGAGGCTGTGTAAGCGTAGATCAAGAGGATAATTACCCAGCAACCTACTGGATTGATCCCTATAATAGAAGGCAGCTTAATGGGCACATAGGTTCCAATAACAATAGTAATGTACATTATAATTAATGCAATAATACTTAAGGGGAGGTGATGAGCGTCCCTTTTACAAATCATATGACCAAGCCACAAAGCAATCGGGATCTCAAGCCATACCGGCATGACCGCTTGTGGAAACATATTGAATACAATGGCTATAATCACACCGAATATAGCTACTACAATCCATAATTCAAAGAAGATGATTGTTAAAAAAAGGAACCGGATCCGTTTGTTTATTACATCTCCAGCGATGTCACCAATAGATCGCCCCTGGTTTCGTAATGAAACTACCATGGCACCAAAATCGTGTACTGCTCCTATAAAGATTGATCCAAAGATTATCCAAATCATTGCAGGGACCCATCCCCAAATGATCGCTATAGATGGGCCTACAATGGGACCGGTTCCGGCTATGGAAGTAAAATGGTGTCCGAAGAGTATCGATTTTTTAGTAGGAACATAATCGAGATTGTCCTGTAATGCTTTACTGGGGCATAATTTTTCTGGATTGAGTTTGAAAATTTTCCGACCAAGATATTTGCCGTAAGTATAGTATGCAAGAAGATACAAAATCCCAGTTGTTAATGCGATGACGATTGAATTCACAGGATTCCTCCATTTATATCATTGGAACTTTTACCTAAATTCCCATGACATAATTATATCAAATGGTGGAATATTTCAACAAAATAGTGCTTTATTTGGTTTGAATTTCCGTAGATTTTGTGTTATTGAATACTGACCATAAGCAGGGACGCTATATTTCAGTAGAGCGGATACGACCTGTTTGGAGAGGATTAAACTAAGCCATGAGAGTCAGCCCATGATTTCTTAGAGAAACAGGGGGATTTGTATGAAAGACCAGGATAAGACAAGAGAGCAGTTGATAGATGAGCTTATAGAGTTACGTCAGAAACTGAATCGATTAGAGACGCTTCAAAATGAATACCAGCAGTTAGGGGGTGAGCTGAGAAAAATAAGGACAGTCTTTGATATGATGATTGACGGTGTCACGATCACCGATATGGAAGGAAGGATAACCGATATAAACAGAGCCGCCACAGAGCAGATAGGCTATACATTTGAGGAGGCAATAGGGAAAACTCCCAGCGATTTGTTTATTGCACAAAGAGACCGAACAAAATTCTTATTAAAAGAGCATCCGAAGGCTGTTTCGGAAGGATCTATATCGGCCTCTGAATATATCTTAAAGCATAAAAACGGCAGGGAATTTCTTGTTAGCGTAAATATATCATCCTTAAGAGACTCGGATGGTACCCCAATAGGGGTGGTTGCCGTTCAAAGGGATATAACAGAGCAAAAGTATGCACATAAGAAGCTAATGAATGCAAAAGACGATTTAGAACGAAGAGTTAAGGAGCGTACTTCAGAGTTAATGGCTGCTAACAGGCAACTTCAAGAAGAGATCAATGAACGGAAGCGGGCAGAGGTAGCACTTCATGAGAGCGAGGAGAAATACCGTAATATTTTTGAAGATTCTAGAGATGCAATATATATCTCAGCTCGTGACGGCAAATGCATTGATGTAAATAGTGCTTGTCTGGATCTCTTTGGCTACAAGAGAGAAGAGATTGTAGGGATAGATGTCATGAAGTTATATGCCAACTCTGCTGATCGGAAAGAGTTTCAAAAAGATATAGAGACAAAAGGTTCTGTTAAAGACTACAATATAAAAGTTCGGAAAAAGGACGGGTCAAAAAAGGACTGTTTGTTCACATCGACTGTCCGGCGAAACAGTGATGGAACTATCTTAGGATACCAGGGTACCATTCGTGATGTCACTGAAAAGAAAAGGAGGGAAAAAGAGTCTCAAAAAGTTCAAAAACTGGAATCGGTTGGTATCCTTGCAGGTGGCATTGCGCATGATTTTAATAATATTTTGATGGGTATCTCTGGCAATATTACTCTGGCTAAGCTTTACACGAATGCTGGCAATTCTGTCTTTGAAAGATTGTTGGAAATGGAAAAAGGGGTCTTGCAAGCCAGAGATTTGACACAGCAATTTCTCACCTTTTCCAAAGGGGGAGCACCGATAAAAAAAACAACTTCTATCAAAGAGATAATAGAAGTTTCTGTTAATTTTACTCTGAGGGGTTCGAATTGCCAGTGCGAATTTTTTCTGCCTGATGATCTCTGGCCAGTCGAAGTCGATAAAGGACAGATAAGTCAGGTTATGAACAATTTGATTATGAATTCTATGGAGGCTTTACCTGAAGGTGGAATAATAAAGGTTTACGCAGAAAACACGGTTGTGCTTAAAGGAGATAATCTTCCTTTAAAAGAGGGACATTACATAAAGGTATCCATAGAAGATCAAGGCCATGGAATACCAAAAAAAGATCTATCAAATATTTTTGACCCTTACTTTACGACCAAACAAAAAGGAAGCGGGCTGGGTCTTTCAGTTACATATTCGATTATTAAGAATCATAAAGGATATGTTCACGTAGAGTCTAAAGTCGGTATTGGCACAACATTTCATGTTTTAATTCCTGCTTCTACAAAAGAGATCAATTTAGAAGAAACTGATGAAGGAATGCTTATTTTGGGTGAGGGGAAGGTTATGGTAATGGATGATGAGGAGGTAATCAGAGAAGTTACTAAGGAGATGCTTGAGCTTATCGGATATGAGGTGAGTCTTGCCAGAGATGGTGTTGAAACGCTGGAGTTGTACAAACAAGCCATAGAATCTGGCCATTCTTTTGACGCAATCATAATGGACTTAACCATTCCAGGAGGCATGGGAGGTAAACAGGCCATCATAGAAATTTTGAAGATTGACCCTGGAGTTAAGGCAATTGTTTCGAGTGGATATTCCAAAGATCCGATAATGGCCAATTTCAGAGAATATGGGTTTAGAGATTCTGTTGCCAAACCATACAAAATCCAGGAACTCAGTAGGAAATTGCATACGGTGATTACAGGCCTCGATGAGTAAGTTCATTCGAAGATATCTTAAAAATAGAAAGCTTATCTCCTTTTAAATTGGCATGTAAATGACATTATCCCCCATACTACCCCTGAACCCAGAGAAGCCGCCCGAAGGCATAGGAAAAAGGGGGATAAGATACCTATTGTATGATCTATTTTGTATGCAAGGGTGCTAAAAGGTAAAACTGAAAAGAGGTATGCGAAGAAGACAAAGATCAAAAGGGAAAATATTTGATATGAATACAGCCACGTTAGGGGCAAACAGATGATAAACAGAAATAAAAAGAGGACCTGGAGCTTTAGTGTCTGGGGAGTATAAGAATCCTTTAGCATCTTATAGGGATATCTTTTGTATACAACCATCCTCCAATATCCCCTCCAGAACTTGTTTCTTGCATATTTGATTAGAGAATCTGGATGGTTGAGGTGATATACAATAGCATTCGGATTAAAAACCATCTTATACCCTGCCTGGGACATCCTGTAAGAGAGCTCTGTATCCTCATTATTCGCAACCGGGAATGATGGGTCAAATCCACCCAGTGAGAGAAATATCGATTTTCTATAGGCTGCTGAATATGTGTCTACCATATCTATCCCATCGCTCTTCTTTAACATTTCAAATCTTTCTTCAAATTCAATCTGTGCAAATCTAGCGACCAAAGACTTCTGAGAGGTCTTGTATACACCTTTTACAGCGGTAACCTCTAGGTTATCAAAGAACTTTACCATCTCCTCTATCCAATTATGCTGGGGGACACAATCCGCATCTGTGAAGAGAACAATTTCGCCCTCAGCCTCTTTAACACCTTTATTTCTAGCTGAAGCCGGTCCCTGGTTTGTTTGCCAAAGATACTTTACTGGGAATTGGTTTACAATATCTGAAGTTCCATCTATTGAACCATCATCAACGATGATGATCTCATAGTCTTCTTTTTTTACAGACTGCCTGGTTAAGGAACTTAGACATCTTTCAATGGTGTGGCTTGCATTAAAGGCCGGGATAATAACAGAAAAACGGATCTCTTTCATCTCCTTTTAATTCTTGAGCCAATGATAAGATGTTTGAAAAATGTTCTTGCAGCCTTTGCAGTACGAGCGATCTCGGAAGGCTTCTCCACCATCTGAAACAACTTGTAAAAGAGATATCTTGGACGAAGATAGAACTTTCTCCTCGCAGTATCACATAACCGTACCAGATCTGAAGAAGTCAAATGTTCGTTTCTCACAACACAGTTATGCAGCCCTGAAGGTGTCAACCACTCAGTATAACATGAAGCTGTAAGCCAGCCTCTTTTTTTGTATTCTTCGAAGGCTTCTGTGCCTGGATAGACCATCACCGGATAGAATTGTACAGTATCAGGATTCAGCTTCAATGCTAGATCTATCGTCTTTTGTATACTTTCCTTTGTTTCTCCAGGAAATCCGATCATAAAACAGCCGTGGATAAAGATACCTGCCTTTCTTGCGTCCTTCATGAACTGAAACATACGTTCCAGTGTAATCCCCTTTTTCATAGAATTGAGAATGGTCTGATCCCCACTTTCAAATCCAACGCAGAGTTCTCTGCATCCAGCAGCCTTGATCTTTAACATGGTTTCCAGATCGGGACCAATACGTGAATTAGCGGTCCATGGGATTTTAATTCCTCTTAAAATGATGGAATTGGCCAGTTCCATACACCTCTTCTTGTCTGCAGTCAGTGTATCATCTTCAAAAAAGATGGACTTTGCTTCAGGAAATTCATGAATCACGAACTCCATTTCATCGATAATACTCTCGATACTCCGAAAACGGTACCTCCTGCCTGTAAAAGTCTGTGGATAAACACAGAAACTGCATTGAAAGGGACATCCCCTGCTTGTAATGAGAGTGACCATGGGATAGAGGGCATTTGGATTGAAGTAGTCCTGGATTTGAAGATGTCTTTTGTACGTTTTGGTCACCCAGGGAAGCCCGTCCAATTTTTTTATGTAGGGTCTATCCGGGTTGTGCATCACTTTCCCATTTGATCTGAAAGACAACCCCGCAATCTTTCGAAAGTCATCCTCTTTAAAAAGGCTCAAACCTTTATTTTTTAATACAGAAGCCAGTTCTCGGATTGTATATTCGTATTCCCTCCTTGCAATTGCGTCTATCGAAGTACTCTTTGACAGGGTTTCTTGTGGTAGGGCCGATACATGGGTTCCCACCATGACAATAAAGGATTGAGAAAGGATCTCCTTGAGTTTCTGAGCAATACAGATGTCATTTTCAATGCTCGGGGTACTCGTATCCATAACTATCAGCTCTGGCTTCAGTTGATCTCCTAACCTAAGTGTTTCTTGAATATCCAACTCCCTAGCAGGCGCATCTGTAAAGCTTACCTCATATCCCGCTTCTTCTAAAACGCCAACACAGTAGGCTAACCAAATAGGGAAATATATAGTACCGCTCTTGGTCACTGCAGGGCTGCGTTGGGGTCTTGAATATTTTTTCAAAAAGGGGGGGTTGAGTACCCAGATTTTCATTCTACAATCCTTTATACTGCAACTATACTTCGGGTAATCTTGCTGTCGGCATGTTCGAGTTCGAGTGGCTTCTTTTTTCACTCGGATTCATAAAGACTTCTTATAATCGTGTTGTATTGTCGTAACTGTTCTTCAAAAAATCCCAATGTACCGTGGAATTTTATATTTTGTTTTGGGCATACAGAATAACAGTATAGACAATAGATACACCTCTCGTCTATGTTTTTTAAGTAATTGGGCAAATCAAGGCCAAGGGGACAGATATTTTGACAGATATCACATGAGTCACACCCTTGCTCTTCAAGAGAAAGACCTTCACAGGACATCTCATCCTGTAAGAACACATCCTGTCTCAGCCCTGTTAAGAACAAGAATTTGCCGAACCACTGCGTAGAAGCAAGATAAGAAAAAAACCCAGTATTTCGAATCTTTAAGAAATATCTTTGTCTCTTGGGGTTATGGATAAAGGTTGCGAATATTCCTGCCTTGGGTGGGGAAAATGACCATGTTATCTTTCCCAAATCCAATGAATCTACGAGACGATGATGATCTGATGTTAGAAGTCCTTTTTCTTGTGCAAGGCGAAGGGTTTTCACCATTTTATAATCAAAGCCTGCGATTTTCGTACAGACCATATCTATAAGGTATGGGTCTGTACCTACAATAATTGTGTTCAGTCGAATGGGGGTTCCCCGGGTTGGACCAAGTCCTTCCATGCCAATCAAAGCATCAACAATGTGAAGATGCGGTTTGATGTGATCGTTGATTTGCAGTATATTTTCGGCCAGATCCTGATGAGTCTTTTTTTTGTTTTCCTGACCTATCAGGCAACCCATAAGGTTCTTAAGACATACGCTCATGCCCACTTCAAAATGGGTCTTGAGTTTTGGCAGGTTAATCAGAAAATCGGATTCTATACAGTCTTTAGCTATATTGGCCTTGATACCTTTTGTAAAATCTATTTCATGTGGTTTGGAATAATTCAAGTCTTTTACATTAACCCCGTAATATTCAGCTAGTTCATTCACCTTTAAGCGGAAGATGACACCGATCTTATTTCGGTAAAAACCGCTGTTTGTCCCTTCTCCGATAACGATATTGGTAAACCCTTTTTCTTTTAGATATTGGATAACAACACTCAATATCCGAAGATCAGTAGTATTCCCGGTAAGGGCATTCATATTACTGTTCAAATTTGGCTTTAAGAGAATTTTTGCATCTGTTGATGCAGGCAGAAGATCACTGTACTTATCCAATACGGTAAACAAGATCGTATTCATATCTTTAAAAGAACAACGATTAACAATATCTAACCTAAAATCCACTGCGATTTGTCCTTTTTTTCTAAGGGGCGTTTCTCAAGGGGCTGTTGCCCAGAAGAATAATCCCTTTTCGCTTTGCCCAAAACGTTTTTTAATAAGTCTAAGGCTTGCTCCAGGCGATTTCAAAACTCGCCCAATGGGGCTCAAACATTTGAAATCGCTAAACTTCCGCTTCTTTAAGACTTATAATAAAAAACCTTTTGATGACCGCTCAAAGGAATTTTTTTTTGGGCAACAGCCAGTCAAATGGAAATTCAAATTTATCTTGTCCACGAGGTTTCATCAAATCAGCTCTTTGACCGCACTGAATACATCATCAGGTGTAATGGCCTTCATACATCCATGAAACACTCTGTGTTTGCAAACGTTTTCATCACATGTAAAACGGCAAGGGAAATCTTTTTCAACGATTCGACTCTTGTTTTTATACGGCCCTGTTTCTATGGACTTTGAAGGACCAAATACTGCAACGGTTGGAGTCCCCATTGCAGCGGCAATATGCATTGGTGCACTGTCATTGCAGATAAACAGAGCCGACTCTTTTAAAATTCCAGCAACTTCCTTTAAACTAATCATCCCCGCAAGGTTTATAGGTCTGTTTTTCATCTTTGTAATGATCTTATCTGCAATAGCTTTTTCCTCCCTTGACCCAAGTATCAAAAGGGGCATTCTGTATTCTCTCATTATCATATCGTATAATTTTGCATATCTTTCAATCATCCACATCTTCAGCGGAACCCTTGCACCTGGATGGACACTGAGAAAAGGTTTCTCTATTTTGTATTCCTGCATAATTCCTACTATCCCTTTTTCTTCCTCTTTCGTAAGATACACTTTCCATTCGATATCCTCTGTATTACAATCCAGATATCTTGCTAGGTCTAGATGATACTCTATACGATGTTTGATACTTGTGAAGGGAACAACATGACTCAAGAAGTATCTTCCCCCGCCAAAACCATAGCTCAACTTAAATCTTGACTTTAATGGAAACACGATAAAGAGTAAATCTCTGATATCGCCCCTGGCTTCAATCACCAGGTCGAATCGTTCTTTTCTGATTTTAAAGAGAAAGAGGAGATATGCCTTTATAGATGTTTTATAGAACCAGAAAGGATTAAATCGAAATATTCTGTCAATATGGGGGTTGCCCTGTAAAAGTTCCGCTCCCTCTTTGGATGCGATAAAACTGATCCTTGCCTGGGGGAATTTCTCCTTTAAAGGTGTTAAAATAGGAAGTGTCATGATGATATCCCCAACATAGGCTGTCCTTATGATGAGTATCTCTTTGATATCTTGTTCAATACCTCCTTTTTTCTTGAATATTTTAAATGGTTGAAAGAATATAAAACCAACAATATCAAAGAGTATAGTGGCAATGAGCTTCTTTTTGTTAATAATCTTGTATTTCATCCCAGAAGTGCCAACAATGTGGATACTTTATTATATAATCTTGTGCAATAGCAATAAACCGATCCGTTAGATAAATCTTGTCTTTTTCAATATTGTCAAAAATTCCCTCAATAGGATCTTCAAAAATTATCTTGAATTTTTTGTGTCCTTGTGGAAGAATAAAAGTAGGGATAAAGGCAGCATTAGTCTTTAATGCCCATGTGGCAGGGCCTAGAGGAAACATTCTTTCGATCCCCAGGAAATGAAACACCTCATGCTCTCCAAGGAAAATACTTCCTCCTGCACCATCTCCGGTTGTCAATACAACACCCCCCTTTGTGAGGTGTCTGTATACATTGCCCAGGTGGCTGTTTGCGGGAATGATTGGTGCCGGTAACATCGCCTCATATTTTATTCTGTGTTTAAATGCCACGGATCGACCTATCCTGCTTAGCCCTTTATCATTAGGATACCCAATTTGCAAAGGGTTATAACCAGACAATGCAAGTGACAACAATGTAATCTGGACCGGGCCAAAATGGGGTTGAACGATAAGAGCCCCCCTGCCGTTCTTTATTACTCTATCGAGTGCATCGATGTTTTCAAAACAGACTATCTTATCTAGCCTTTTTGCGTTTGCAAATTTGGGATAGAGAAAGATATGGAGTCTATCGAGATAATGAATCTCAAAATATTTTCGTACAATATCATATGCTCTAGCTTCGCTTGTATCCAAGAGGGCTTGAACGGTTGTGGTAATCCTTTTTTTCTTTTCACCGCCCAAAGAAAAATGCAAATCTCCAGCCAGTTTGAATAATAAAAACGACAAGCGAATGGGCATACCTCTAACCGACCATCTGAAGGGATACCAGACAAAGAGTCTCATGATATCACGGGCGATACTCTCATTTACTTGCATATACTTTTTTTAGTATTATTTTAGCCTTGTGAAACAGAAAAAACGGTTCAAGTTTCAACGACAATCAAGTTTTAATCCGTGTAAAACTAGCGTCTAAATGAGCGTAAAGAAAGAACAGTATATCATTATTCAATTCAGTATGTCTATCATGACCTAATCCAGACAAAAATGAAAGGTAATCCTCTGTTCTTTCTTCACGCTCATTTAGACGCTCAGGCGGTACACGTATTAAAATTTGATTGCTGTTGTATTGAAACCTTCTGATAAAATGACACAGAATGTTCAAGTTTATCCGTACTTTATAAACCTTACAACCTCGCTTAATATGTTTCTTCTGTAAACAAAATTTCCGAATTGACTGCAGTGGATATCGCAGTTCTTAATCTCTTTTCTTACGCTTCTTGCCTGTTGTGAATTCCAGGCCTTTTCCGGGGTTATTTCGCGAATATTACCCAAGGGAGGCATCTTAAAGCAAGTATGAATATACCCATCACATGTTATGCTGAGATTGGTTATGCCGACCATGCACCTCTGAACCATTGTAAGATAGGGCTTTTCAAAGTATCTTTTCATGGCCTCAAACTGTTCAGGGGGGTTGAGGATTTTTGACCCACTTTTTTTCAGTTTGATCAATTCATCGAGAACACCGTTTATCTCGTTTAGATCATCAAACCATAGATCAGTCTTATTATACCACTGCGGATCACTGTCTATAGTTGGGCCAAGAGGGTTGAATATTATACCATCCAACCCGTTTTTTTCAACCCATTTTACAAGGTCAACGAGTTCATGCATATTTTTTTTCAGTATAATCGTTGCCATACATATAGACATCCCGCTTCCCCTGGAAGCCTCGACTAGATTGGTGATCGATGCCATTGCCTTATCGTATACACCTGGGATACCTCGTATATAGTCGTGTGTGTTGGCATTTATCCCGTCCATGGATACGTGAATATATCCAAGCCCCGAATCAACGATCTCTTTTGCCAACTCCCTTGTTATCATTGTTCCATTGGTGACCACACCTGTAAGAACATCGTTTTGTGTGGCATACCTGATAATCTCTGTTATATCCTTTCGTATAAAGGTCTCTCCACCTGCAAGCTGAACCCTGGTAGGACCAATCCATCTTCTTAAGTCATATATCACCTTCTTCCACTCATCAGTAGTAAGTTCTCCTGGTTTTTCCGTGCTCCATATAGAGCACTGTTTGCACTTAATATTACACCTGAGGGTTACACAGAAAATGATCCGGGTCGGTCTTGCAAAACCCCTGTCATACCTATATGATAGGCTCTGCAAGCTTCTATTTCTAAACTGATTCATTGCCCATGCAAGGGTTCTGTTTCTCTTAAACATAATCTGCCGCCTTTCCCCTATGGTGTGACCTTTAAATGATCTTGAAAGAAAGGGTATGTATCAACGGATGCCCGTGACCTCCTCAGACAAAGCGTATATCCATAATGGTTCGGGTATTCTTGAATATACCATTCAAAAAGGGAAGCAAATTCCTGGAGGAGCCCTTTTATCATCTCTTCTTTGTCTTTACCTGTATCGATTTTCAATGCTGGATGAATAATAAGTCTGTGTTTCAATCCTTTCTCAGTGATTATGAAAGCGGGGATGATCATTGCACCAGTCCGAAGAGCCAGATCAACTCCACCTTGTTGAAAATTGGCTTCTCTGCCAAGAAAACGTATAGAGACCGTTTTTTTGCCACCCCCTCCATCCACGGTGATTCCGACGATTTCGTTTCTTTCGAGTGCTCTAAACACAGGCCGCAAAGAGGACTGGATAGAGAGGTGGTTTACAGGAAGGGTGTATTCATGTTTGCTCTTTATATCAAAACCTCTTTTTTGTATCCTGGAAGATATGCCCTCCTTCCAAATCGATGCTGAAGCGCTTATCTGATTCATGCTATAACCACTATATCCGATTGCAGGCATTACCATCTGAAATGCCCCGAAATGGGCTTGAAACAACAATACTCCTTTCCCTACAGCAAGGGCATTATCAAGGTTCTCCTTTCCTAGCAATTTGATCATCTTTTCCATGAGAGCCCTGTTCATAAAAGGATAAAGCAATACCTCAATCTCTGAAACACAATAGTTTACAAAACTCCCCTTTATAATCTCCTTGATCTCATTGGGGCTCTTATTGGGAAAGACAATCTTAAACTCCTCTCTCATTGTCTTTCTTTTTTCCCTTGAGATCAAATATAATATCCGTCCGCCCAGTACCCCTAAGATAGAGACCCATGTCAGAGGAAGAAAACGTATCACGATCCTTATCGGATACCACATAATAAGTATCATGGTCTTCTTTATAAACTCACGCAAAACAAACAATAATCACGCCCCCTTCAATCGAAGCATCATGTTGAAGATCCTTTCGATAAATGAAGTTGCAGTGTTGGTGTAGTATCTGGGATAAAGAAGATTGGTGTCTCTTTCGACAATTCCCTTTTGAAGAGCAATTTCATAGAGCTGAGTCTTTGGCTCAATTCGCATGGAGTTGAATTCAAAATGGATTCTACTTCTCAATTCGATTTTGGCTTTGATATAGAAAGAGAGTAATCTTAAAAAAGATAGGATAGACTGGCCTGGGGGATTCTTGAAGAAGTTATAACAGATCTCAATCCCATCCACCCTCTTAAGGGTATTATATGTATTTAGGATATCCTCTTTTCTTTGGGATTTTCCGAGTTTTTTAAGGATCTCATCGGACAGGGCATCTGGAGAGAGCATGATTCGATTGCACCCTGCCTCTTTAACCAATTGAACGAATTCATCCGCTAGATATTTGTCGTGAAACCAGGCAGACCAGGAAACATCAATGCCCCTTTCTATGATTTCTTTGCATATAGATTCTGCATGGGAAAGGGGGATATTAAACACGGAATCAACAAACATAAAATCCTTTATCCCGTATTTTTCTGCAATCGATTCTATGTCATCTACAACCCTTTTTGGGTTTATCAGACGGTACTGCTTCCCGTTAAGAAACCCGTAAATACAGTATATACAATTGAATTCACAGCCCCTTTTTGTCTCTACACCAATGGCATCTGGGATGTTCTGATAGAGGCTCAAGGAAAAGCCAGTTCTGTCTGGGAGAGGCAACTCATTCATGTCTGGCTTTTCAGGATGACCGGTAAATCGTATTCTCCCGTTTTTCCTATAGAAGATTCCCTTAATAGTTTCGGGTTTGTCAAAATTCTTTAATAGCTTTGAGAGTGTCTGTTCCCCTTCGAGAAAAACACCGTAATCGATTCGGGTCTCATCTTCCATTATCTCTTGAGGAAACATTGAGAATCCAGCACCGCCAACGATTATCTTCACTCTATCTTCCAAAATACCTTTCACAATGTCGATCATCTCACTCAGATATTTGTAATAAAATACTGTCTCTCTCTTATTTGTAGAGTCAATATTGCGAATAGATATCCCCACGATATGAGGGAGGAACCGTGAAAGCATGTCTTCAAATTCTGCAGCATAATCCTCTTTGAGGTTTGGGTCAAAAAACGCAACACTATGTCCTTTTATGGAGGCTGCAATGCGACTTAACCCTAAAGGAAAGACTGGAGGTTCATCCTTGCCAAGATATCCCTGAACAAAAAGTATTTTCATCTTCTATTTATTAATCGTTTTGTAACAGTTTTCTTATTGAAAAAGCGTCGTTGAAGCTTGATGATAGCTTTCTATTTCATAACACTGAAATGATTCACCTTTTTAAAAAATGGTACACTTTCTTTACACAAATCAAGGCATATCTCATAGTCGGCATAATTGGTTTACTGTTGAGAATCCTAATAACGCCTTTACTGATTAGAAATCTCAGTAGGATTGAGGGGAGGCGTCCACCCTTTGCCAAAGACATCAACATATTGAAATAGCTCTCCTTGCGCATTGACCATGTCTTTGTATACACCTCTCGTCTCTCACAAACAATATGTTTGTCCTCCTTTGCCATCTCATAAAGCCTTGTGCCAGGAGAAAGGACAAGTGAAAACGGCTGCAAATGGAATGGCTTCGGTATCTTTGAAATCAGCCTTAGACTTTCTATCTTATCATCATCTGTCTCATAAGGGTTATCGAGTATGAAATCATAACTCGGCGGGTACATTTTTTCTTTAAATCTGTGGATGATTTCGACTGCATTCAGTATCCTTTCGTTAGACATCGTCTTCCGATTATACATTTCCTGGATCCTGGTGCTTCCGCTCTCGATACCCATTTGTAAATAGATCAACCCTGCATCTACCAGCAATTCCATCTTTTTCTCTGTAATTGTAATGGGACTCGCAAGACAGGTAAAGGGGAGCCTAATCAAGTCCTTATACTGATTACAGAAATTCCTTAAACTCTCTTCACTTTTGGCAAAGAAGGCATCATCTGAAATCCATATATAACCCACATGGGGTAGATTTTTCTTTACCCAGAGTAGTTCTTTCATAACATGAGGAGTCGACCTCCATCTCAGATAACGCTGTCCTTTGTAGAGATCTTTTATCGAATCATTAATACAATACGTACATTTATGAGGACAACCTCTTCCGGTCATTGTCTGATAGCCGATCTTATTGAGATATTTTGAGACCGTTCCTCTCTTTAAATAGGCCTTCAATAACTCTGGAGACATGGTATGTATATGACCATTAAAGGATATATAATGCCCCTTCAGATTAAAATCCGGGGCTGGATAGATGTCCAGATCCTCTTGAAGTGGTCTTAGAGGGTTTTTAATTATTTCTCCATTTTTGTGAATCCATATGTTTTCAACCGTTAAAATATCATCGTGGTTTCTTATCCTGTCGGCCAACTCTAAAATGGCATCTTCACCATCCCCTATACATACCATATCTGCATATTTTAAGCACTCAAAAGGTCGTATTGTGGGATGAACTCCACCCCAGATTACAGGAACGCCGATGCCCTTTTTCAATCCTTTCGTAATTTGAACTGCCCCATCAAAAAAATTTGTCATCAATGTAATGCCTATAAGGTCTGATCCTTTACATAAAGGGATAAGCTCTTCCAATATCTGATCATCATAACGGGCTACATTGTTGATAGGGTTGTCACCATATGGATCAGGAAGGAATATCATTTGGGTTTCATGGCCATTTTTCTTGAGATAGGCAGATATTGTTCTTAATCCAAAAGCGGTTATATCCGGGTATGGTGATATCAATGATACCTTCATCTCTCCCTATCTCCTTCGGGAAAAGCTTAGGGGTTTACATAGACAATCGAGGTTTCGCTTCATTTCAACTGAATACGGGATACTGATAGATCCTGATTTCTGGCTTTACAACAGCTACGCTTAACATTATTTTGCAGAATCATCATCAATCTGTCACATCCAACAATATAGTGTCCTTTTTTCTTTTTTAACAGGTCCCGGCTGGTTGATAATCTGAATAAACGAAAAATTTTCATTATGGATTTCACGCAGTTTCTGCATTTGTGGCGGTATCTTTCCAGCATTAGGCTTGGATTCAACCGCGAGGATAGGCTTTTCATTAAGGACAAGGATAAAATCAATTTTTTTTATCATATGTCATTACATAGAAAGGCTTTACTTCAGGCCAGCCCCAGTCATTGAGAGATACGGTAAACCTATATAGAGATGTCGCTATCATGTTTTCAAACATGTCTGCTTCACTGCAGCATAAGTCCAGTCCAGAAAATACCATTTGGGCTTTTTTCTAATAGTGCGCTTTAATTTTCCTGCATGCGGCTGAAGAGGCCATATTAGGTATAATCTCTGTAATATATGAAACCAGTTTTTAAGGGTTGTATGGTTGGCCTTAGGATTCTGTGCAAGGTTTCTCAGTGAAAATTGAGAGCCTAACTGTGGCAACAGCAGTTCTACGAGATGTGAAATACGGTCGAGTTCGCGGATACCCGAAAGGTCTCGCAAATCCTTTCTGATTAAAAGCAAAATGTAATCCCGATACCATTTCTGCGAACGCTGTATTGAGCTGGAAAGGAGAGGGATTGGAAAGTGTCCGAAGGTGAAATAGACTTTTGTAATATCCTCAGGGATTCGGGTTGTATTAAAGACTTTTGTAAAAAGAGCGTCTGCCAGATTTTCCCAGTCTTTTCTCTCATGAAGCCATGGGGCAGTAATGTTATCGATGTCTCCGCTCCATTCTTTGAGAGAAAATGGGAAAAGATTCACATGAATATAACATCTGATAAGGGAATCCTTGCTTCTTTTGAAGAGGTCAAGCCGTGCGCTTCCTGTTACAATAATATTTACTGCCTGCCTGAATTCATTAAAAACACCCTTGAGGATGTCTTTCCATTTGATTGTCTTATGGATTTGATCCGTAAATACATGCGGTTTTTTAATTTCAAGCTGGGACGCTTTCTTGATAATAAAATCTGGATCATTCCTATAAGTGCGTCTTAATCGCTCGGCATCCAA
>JAXHVA010000051.1:0-29979 GCA_034189035.1 Thermodesulfobacteriota bacterium | reverse complement strand
ATTAGTCATTACGAACCATGCCACTCAGTACATTACTAATAATATGTCAAGGAAAAAATGACTTATTCTGCTTTTTTGACCTTTTTTGATGAATACATGCAATTTTCTAACCGGAAATTACTGTAATTAATATAAGATAATACAAATTATATTTCAAGAGAAAAACAAATCGAATGAAAATCTCCTCTTTCTTTAATTTCGATCCTATTTTTCGTGTACTTTTTAAAAATCGGAATTACTTTTGCTATCACCAAGCTTCAAGAGCTTTCACATCTTAATGCGCATATTTCTAAGTGTCTTAGTGAGCGTTAATAAAGAACAGAGGATAACCTCAGATTTAATATCTGAAATAGTTTAATAAATAGATCTACTGAATTGAATAGTGATATATTATTCTTTATTTACGATCACTTGGATACGAGCTTTACTCAGATTAGAATTTGACCGTCCTTGAAGTAACGCTTTTTCAAACAGCTAAACTATTATAAAATTCGATTAGTTTAAGTTTATCTCTTAATTTTGACTTGTTTTTTCTCAACCGTTCTGTTATTGATAAAATTGATAAAATCTAAATTTCACGAGATATCTACTAGATCCCAACTTACGATTCCATCGCCCTAAAAAATGAAAAAATCCCTTTGTAGAAAATATCACAATACGTTTGAATTCCCCATCTTGATGAAGTAAAGAATGAGTATTTTCAGGCAATTAAACCCCCCTTAAATGGGTTTTAAGAAAATGCCTAGACAAATCCAAAGTAGATACAATTGCATTTAGAAAAAAAAGGAAGTTTTTGTAGGGGGAAACAATGAACATTGTGAAACGGGAGTTTTGTTTCACATTTTAATCGTCCGTTCAGAAATGGCCTTTTGCATCATCTCTGTGTAAAGCTCAGATTTTCACTCTTGTAAATATATTCAAATATTCATGCTTGCCCTGTGAAATGCAAAACCATCTTTCTTTGAGGCAGTTAAGATCTTCGCCTTGATTGATCTCGAACAAAATCGTTTCTGGATGGATACTATCTAATTCATAGAAGGAGATATGATTATGGCATGTATTAGATCAACGGGGGCTTATATCCCTTTTTACCGTTTGCAAAAGGAAGAGGTCACCAGAGCCTGGGGGGGTGTCAACTTGGGCGGTGAAAAAGCGGTTGTTAATTATGACGAAGACTGCATAACAATGGCTGTAGAAGCAGGGATGGACTCTCTGATTGGGTTTAATCCAAAAGACATCCATGCCCTGTATTTTGCGAGTACGACCTCCCCGTATCGAGAAAAACAGGCAGCGGCTTTAATCGCAAGTGCTCTGGATTTGCCTCGGGACATTCTCAGTGCAGATTTTTCCGGTTCCTTAAGGGCAGGTACAAATGCATTGAAGGCGGCTTTGGATGCAGTTTCAGCGGATCCAAAGAAGAATGTGCTGGTCGTGGTTTCGGATTGTCGTTTGGGCGTTCCTGGTTCAAATTTAGAGCCGCTCTTTGGAGATGGAGCGGCAGCTCTTATCATAGGGAGCGAAGGCAATGCTTTGATCTCTGAGACTTATAGCCATGTAGAAGAGATTGTTGATGTATGGCGAACCCAGGAAGATATCTATGTAAAGATGTGGGAGGACCGTTTTGTCTTTACAAAAGGGTATACATCGAATGTCCGTGAAGCAGTAAATCTCTTCTTTCAAAAGACAGGACTGGCTACAAAAGATTTCGCAAAGGTTATTCATTATGCACCTGATAAGCGCCGACACCTCGATATAGCGAGGGCATTGAAATTGGAAAAAGAGCAGTTACAAAGACCTTTATTCGATGAAATTGGCAATACAGGTACTGCTCATGCATTGATGATGTTGGTCGATTGTTTGGAACAGGCAAAGGCGAACGACAGACTTTTACTTATCAATTACGGAGATGGCTGCGATGTCTTTTCAATACACTTGAAAAAGGAATTTCCTCAAAACTCTCACAGGCGGGGCATAGCAGGTTTCCTTCATTCGAAGATGCTCATTAAGAATTATGAAAAGTATCTGCAGATGAAGAAATTGATGAGAATAGAGACAGGAAGACGCAGGCCTCCGGCCATATCTTCTGCTGCAGTGCTTCATAGAGACAAAAAGATGGTTCTCGGTTTCTATGCGAGTAAATGTAAGGGTTGCGGCAGGTTGTTCTTCCCTCCACAGCGGGTCTGTGCCTATTGCCGTACCAAGGATGAGTACGATATAGTGAGACTCGCCGACAAAAAAGGGACGCTCTTTACCTTTTCCAAGGACTTTCTTGCACAGTCAATAGACCCCCCAATCATAACGAGTATTGTCCATCTCGGTGTTGAAGACGGAATCCGTGTTTTCTGTAATATGAGCGATCGAGACCCTGATTCTGTGAAAGTAGGTATACCAGTGGAGATGACCTTTAAGAAGATGAGTGAAGCAGAGGGGTTTTATAACTATTTTTGGAAATGTAGACCCATAAGATAGTAATTTTTATAGGAGAAAAATCATGAAAGTTGATGCACTGAAAGACAAGGTTGCCATAATTGGTATGGGTTGTACAAAGTTTGGAGAGAACTGGGGCCAAAGCGTAGAAGACATGATTATCGATGCTGCTTACGAAGCTTTTACTGATGCAGGAGTCTCTACTGAGGATATTCAGGCAGCATGGTTTGGAACCATGAGCTCAGGGGCCGGCGGGATGACCCTTGCGCTCCCCTTAAAGCTCAGGAACATACCGATTAGCAGGATAGAAAACGCATGTGCTACAGGCATGGACGCCCTGAGAAACGCTGCTACTGCAGTTGCCGTTGGTCTTTACGATATTGTCCTGGTTGTTGGCGTAGAAAAGTTAAAAGACAGCGGACTCAGCGGATTACCCGAATTTTTCAGCCATCCGGTATACGGACAGGGATTTACCGCACCAGGTCGCTGGGCATTAGCAGCGACCAGGTATTTTGAGATCCATAATATCCCGCCGGAAGAGGGAAAAAAGGCATTGGCAAAAATTTCTGTTAAGAATCACCATAATGGAACAATGTCGCCCAAAGCCCATTTTCAAAAAGATATCACAATAGAGAGGGCGCTTCAGGCTCCAATCATTGCATGGCCACTGGGTCTCTTTGATTGCTGCCCCACAACCGATGGGTCCGCTGCTGCCATCATCTGCAAAGCGGACTTGGCTTCGTCTTTTAAGAAGGATTATATACTTATAAAAGGATTCGGACTGGCCATGGGGCCAGGATTGGGAAAAGAGGATATCGATTACAAATATGACCGTTTACCTGAAACAATCGCTGCAGGAAAACAGGCCTATGCGGCTGCAGGGGTAAAAGATCCTCGTAAAGAGATCAGTTGTGCCCAGCTCCATGACTGCTTTACAATCGCAGAGCTGTTGGAGTATGAGGCCCTCGGTTTTAGTAAACAAGGAAAGGCAATACAGGATGTTGAAGCCGGGACCTTTACCTTGGAGGGAGAACTGCCTGTAAATTCTGATGGTGGGCTGAAGGCTTTTGGTCATCCGATCGGCGCAACAGGGCTGCGTATGTGTTATGATCTTTACAATCAATTATTGGGCAATGCAGGTCCAAGGCAGATAAAAAACCCTGCCCTTGGTCTTGCCATGGCCCAGGGAGGGCATCCGGGAATGCTTATGCCTATAGTTACAATACTCGGAAGAAAGGATTAAACCAGCCTTTGCTCTATCTGTTCATTGTATTGAATACTGTATTCTATCCGTATTTTTTTATACCTAACCCTACAGGTTCATAACGGGAGAAAAAGGAGAGGAAAATGGTTGAAAGGAAAGAACTGAATCGGGTGATCTATGAAAAGGACGGCAGTATTGCGACGATTACTTTGAATTATCCGGAAAAATTGAATGCCATGGATTTTCCGGGTGATGGAGGGATCGCTGACAGCTTTTACAGGGATGCACTGAATCTGGCGGAAAAGGATGATGAGATAAAGGTGGTATTGATCAAAGCCGCAGGAAAGGCATTTTGCGCTGGACATGACCTAAGCAGAGTGGGATTTATATACGGGATGGAACCTGGGAAACGCGTGGGTCAGCAGCCACGTTTAAAGGTTGATAATACCTGGATGGAAAAGACTTTTCGCAGGTTGTTTCTCTTTCCAAAGATCACCATTGCCGTGGTACAGGGCATTGCTTTTGGTGAAGGGATTATGATAACTGAATGCTGCGATCTGGCGGTTGCCTCTGAGGATGCACTGTTCAGCCATCGAGAGCAGAGGCTGGCATTTGGCGGTCAGGTCAGTCCCCTGGCAGTTGTAATATACGGTCTAAAGCGGGCACTTGACATCTGGTTAACAGGAAGAAAAGTAACTGCTGCTGAAGCTCTGGATATCGGACTCGTAAATAGGGTGGCTCCGAGTGATAAGCTCGATGAAGTAGCGTACAAACTAGCAAAAGATATTGCCACACTCGGACGGGATGTAATCGCCATAGGCAAGGCATCACGACAGCAGACGTATTCTCAGATGGGGATACTGGCAGGATGGGACATTGCCGGTCTGACCCATACTCTGGGTACAAATGTGCACTGGTATCCCGGCGAATACAATTTCTTTAAAGAGAGGAGGGACAAAGGAAAGAAGGCCGGTTTTCATGGGCTTCACGATCAATTCAGCTCGAATGAAAAAGACTGAGAAAGAGAATTTTATAAGTACGAGTTGATGCTTAGGGTCTGTACTGTAAATAAACGCCCTATATCTTTATATTAATTAATAAAAAGGAGGTATTCAATGTCCGTCGTATTATATGAAAAGAAAGATAAGATTGCCTATATTACCTTAAACCGTCCTGAAGCGATGAATGCCATCAGTTCTGAGGTATTAAAGGAGATAACAAAGGCCTGGATCGATGTCAGGGATGATCCCGATATATGGATAACCGTCGTAACCGGTACAGGGGACAGGGCATTTTCAGCCGGGGCAGACTTAAAAGAGATTGCAAAATGGCAGATGGAGTCATTAAAAGAGGGCCGGGCAGTCTTCCCCCCGTGGCCTGAGATTTATCCCATGCGAGGTTTGGAGGTATGGAAGCCGTTTATTGCTGCGATTAATGGTGTGGCTACAGGCGGAGGTCTTGAATTGGCCATGACTTGCGATCTCAGGATTGCCGCGGACACTGCACGTTTGGGACTGATGGAGACCAAACAGAGTCTCATGCCGGGTTGGGGGGGCACACAGAGATTGCCTCGGCTTGTTCCCTTTGGTAAGGCATTGGAGATACTGATGACCGGTGATTTCGTCGATGCACAAGAAGCTTTGCGTATCGGGCTTGTGAATAAGGTAGTCCCTCAGGCTGAGCTCATGTCCGCTGCGACAGGTCTTGCGAATCGCCTTTGCGAAAACGGTCCCCTAGCAGTCAGGGCAGTAAAAGAAGCAGCATACAGAGGGATGCGCGTTCCATTCGATGAGGGCTTAAAGCTGGAGAGTCTCATGATACAAAACCTTTTCCAGACCGAAGACGTGAAAGAAGGCCCTCTTGCCTTTGCTGAAAAGAGGACACCGGTCTATAAGGGAAGATAGATTATTCACTTTACACGATGTAAACTGAATCGATTGGAAAGGAGAGTAGAAAAGAATGGCAAACAAAGAAAAGAAGGATTGGTCAAAGCATCCTCGAGTTGCGGTAAGCAGTGAAAAAAAACTGCCTGCTCATGGAAAGATCACAAAAGAGATGGAAAACAGAAGGAATTCCAGGTCTCATATACCTTTTTATCCACGAGGGGTTTACTTTAACACACAGGCCAGCAAGGATGCCATTAGACATTTTGTGGACGGAATAGGGGATACGAATCCATTATTCAGCGATGAGGAGTATGCAAAAAAAACAAAGTACGGTAGCATTGTCGGGCCAGGCAGCTATCTTTACACCATACAGTGGGTAGTCCCCGGAAGCGGAATGCCCGGGGTACATGCCTGGTACAGCGGAGGGGATTGGGAATGGTATCGACCGGTCTTTGCGGGAGATGAGTTCAAACCCGTAGGTATCCTTCGTGATGTGGTTGTAAAAGAAGGCAGGATGGCCGGCGGGGGGCAGATCTATATCGATTATGACGATGGGATATACTTAAATCAGAGAGGCGAGATAACGGCCAAAGAGCTTCATCATACGGTTTGGGTTGATAGAGGTTCTTCCAGTTCAGCCGGTAAGTACAGAAAGATCGAAAAGCCGACCTATAGCAAAGAGGACTGGATTCGGATTCTCGAGTCGTTTGAGAACGAGGAGATACGGGGGTCCAATCCTAGATGGTGGGAAGATGTACAGGTAGATGATACACTCAGGCCTATGATCAAAGGCCCCCTGACTGTCAGAGATGAGATCGCATGGCTGATGGGTGCAGGAAGCCCCTTCTTTAGGGCGGACAAACTTGAGTATGATTTTGAGTACAGACACCCTAAGGCACTTGAGTATGTTGAGGAGATGGACGAAGCGGATGTTCCGGAGCTGGTCCACATATTCGACGCATATGCTCGTGCCATAGGCGTGGAACGTGCGTATGATTACGGCTCTCAGAGGATGAGCTGGCTCTGTCTGTTCTTCACAAACTGGATGGGAGACGATGCTTTCTTGTGGAAGATGAGCGGCGATCTGCGGGCGTTTAACCAGATGGGAGATCTTACGACATTTGAGGGCAAAGTGGTCAAGAAATACATTGAGGATGGAAAATGCTGCGTGGATATAGAGGCCTGGGCCAAGAATCAAAGAGACGAGTGGTCAATGCCCCCACGAATATCGACAATCATCCTTCCCTCAAAAGAACACGGCCCTATAGTCTATCCGAACCCGCCACAAAATCTGGTGGAAGAGGTGAGTAAGGCAAGGCCGTTAAATGATTTAATAAAAGAAGGAATACTTTAGTGAATACAGACCACCCGCTTCAGGCGGGTGGCCTGTACCCTACGGGCTGTTGTCGAAAGGATTCCGGGGAAACCCGGCTATTTCTGCTTAGTCGGTGCTGGATTGACATAATCCTTAAGCAATACTTTCGGAACCTGATCTTCCAGTTCCTCTATAGTAAACATCCCATTATCCTCTGTCTTGCTAATCGTCTTGATTGCAACAGGCTCGGAATAGATAGCTACGATCCCTCTTTGTGCATGGAATACCTGGCCGTTGATATCGGCAGAAGCGTCGCTTGCCAGATACGCAACCATGGGAGGGACGAATTCAGGCCCCGGCATATTCATAAAGCCATCGTACATCTCCTGAGTGATCAGGCCGGCATCCAGTCTCTTCTTCATCCCGGCTTTTACTTCTTCTGTCATTGTCATTCGGGTTGCTGCAATAGGTGCAATGCAATTCACAGTTACTCCGTAACGTCCCATCTCCCGCGCAGCCGCTCTGGTCAGACTAACAATTCCCCCCTTTGCAGCAGCATAGTTTGTCTGCCCTACGGAACCACGCCAGGCATCTGAGGTAAAGTTAATGATCCTGCCATTTTTCTGTTCTCTCATCTTAACACAGGCATGGCGGCATACATTGAATGCGCCTTTCAGATGGACAGCAATCACCATATCCCATTCTTCCTCACTCATATTCCATATCATCCGTTCGCGCAGTATGCCGGCGCAGTTTACAACAATGTCGAGTTTACCAAAGGTGTCCACACACTTGTTTATCATATCCTCGACTGCCTTGAAATCCGTAACTGAAGTAAAACTCGTTGCTGCATCTCCACCTTTTTCTTTAATCTCTGATGCAATCTGTTCTGCTGGAGCAATGTCAGTACCGCTTCCATCTCTTGCCACACCAACATCTGCAACCATAATGCTGGCACCGTGTGCAGCCAGATAAATAGCAATTTCCCGACCGATCCCCCTGCCGGCACCCGTTATTAACGCTGCCTTTCCCTTCAGCTTTTCACCCATCATTCCTCTCCTTTTGTTTTGAGTATTAGTGTTGCTTTTCCGGGGGTAGACTTCTCACCCTTGTCGTTTTCTACCCAAATATCGCACTCTACGAAATGCGTCTCGTCTTCTACACCCTTATTGGTTACCTTCCCCTTGAAAAAGTGGGTTGCCCTTTCTTCAATAGGCTCGGTTAATGACTTCATCATTATGGGATAGTCCATTGCGCGAAACCGGCAGGAAAACTTCTTTACAAAGGCCTCATCGCCTGCCCAGTCCGTGAGCATTTGAACCAGCCATGCCCGTTTGAGCTGCCCATGGACGATCGGTTTTCCTACCCCCTGGTTCTCGGCAAATGTTGATTCATAATGCAAGGGGTTAAAATCACCGGATGCGGCTGCCCATTTTACCAGCATCTGCGAGGTAGCTGTTTTGGATAATGACGGTATCTCGGTCCCCACCTCCACATCTTCCCAGTACAATATATCTTTTTTCATAAGATTGAATACCTCCGTTACATAACTATCAAAAGGCGGTTAAGCCGCTGGGTTGATAATATCCTCTATCTGTTGATTAGGGTTTGGCGGGCTAATGCTACCAGAATACCATGCTGGTTTGTATATGAGGTCTCTGTTACTGAAAATACAAGTGTCCCTCCCTTGGTTTCCCGTGTATAGATATCCGCTATTTTTGCCACGGCAGCCAGGGTGTCCCCAACACGTACAGAGATGAAAAAAATCATATTCGATACCACCGTCTACGATGCGGGAGTATCCGGCATTGATGGATGCCATGATCAGTTCTCCTCGGATCGGTGAGAAAAAAGGCATAGGAGAATCCCACTTTACAGGCCAACCAAAAAAACCAGGTGGTGCAACAATCGAACCATACCTGGAATTTCTGGCATATTCATCATCCCATATCAGAGGGTTTCTATCTCCTACAGCATCAGCAAATTTCCGGATTGCCCCTCTTTCTACCGCAAGTATCATTGGCTCTCCTGATTTACCAATAAGTTTGCTCATTTCTTCGGAAAGCATTCAATATTCCCCCCCTTCGTATTTAGAATCTTGGCCGCAAAGGCCAATAATTCTTAAAAGCATACAATACAAAGCTTTCAGCATATAGATTTACAGAGTGTTTTTTATTCTTATTTACGGGTACCCAAAAGTCAAGAAAAAAACAGGTGCGAGCGTTTACTCAAATTGGTCTCAAGCTATGAAGGGTCTAAATGGTCTCAACTCTCTATTTGGGTTGATCCGAAAAATCCCTCTTCTATTCTTTTATAAAGTTTTCAATGGAAAAAGGGCGACATTTTTCTATAAAAAGAGATTCAATATCCATGGTCAATATCTGAAGAGTTTAAGACCCTGTATTAGATCATGGTTTGGCAGGATTTTAACCGCTCTTATGAGATGAAGAGTCTGAAGTTTGATAAAAATCCCCTTTAATCTTTACATGCACAGTATCTTTCGTCTGGGAGAAGCTTTATCCATGAATCTAGAGTGAATGAGCGATTCTTTTTTAAAAGAAGGGAGTTCTCTTTCATAAAATGTGACAGTTAAATCCTTGAAAATGCGCAAGCCTCAATTGCTCGAACTGGATTCAGGGTAACTATCAGATTGCTGGGGAGAAATCTAATAGCACTGTTTCGCAAATACGCTCACATGCTTGTGGGCCAGTTCTCTATCATCAGGTATACCCGTAATATTTTGACGACACCGTTGTTGGGAGAATACAGGATAGATGTGTTCATTGTAGATATGAATCGCTGCTTCTTTTTGTGATTTCGGATTACGGAACAGACCGGCAAAGTTTTCAGAATAAAGATACTCTATGGGAGTCCCTTTGACCAGTTCCCGCCACATGGCTTCGGCCTCGGCAACCCTCTCCAATGCGGATTGATGTTCTGCTTCCAGATGAGAAAGGTCCTTTGTTATTGCCTTGGCAAAGGCTCGTGTAACTGCGTGTTCAAATGCAGATCCCCTTGCCCGTATCGTAGAATTGATTACAGTGTTTACTTCCTTTTCTCGTGATTCATCCGGACAGTATATGAGTAACAAGCCGCAAGGACGAAGGGCAAAGGTAATAAATGACTTGGTAGGGCTGATGGCAAGACAGAATGTCACCCCCCTTTCAATAAAGGGCCGTATCTGCAACTCATAACTCATCCGCATTATATCCGAAAAAGAATTCTGAGCAAGCAGCCTGGCAAATTCGAAACCTGAATATGCCCTGTCCAATACCACGCAAGAACTGCTTTTTGCAGCCGCTTGAGCCCGGGCATCAATGATATCCCTTCCCCGAATAAGACCCGTTGTATTCATAGGCCCGGCCTGGTAAACAGACAAGACACCTTCATCACAGAACACTCCGTCTTCAGGATACTCCTTGCATTGAATTCGTGCTATCTTTGCAATCGCTTTATATGCAGGCCATCCCAACTCTTCTATACCGAGTGTATGGATACGAGAATCGAGCATCAATGCGATCTCAACACCTGTTTTTACTGCACCGGTTCCGGCATCTGACGGGAGTGCGAGTTTGAAACACGGCCAGTATTCTTCAGGTATACGCTGCCAGCTTAATACAGCAGTCTTCACATCTTGTATGATTGCATTGGAACTCATATAATTGCCGCTTTTACTGTTTTCGATCTCTTCTTTTGAGTAGTGTACAAGTATGGAAGAGGTATCCATCGGTTTGCCGTTGGCATTGAGTATAATACCGATTCCATAATTGTAGCCATTACTGTCTTGATCATAAAGGACTTTTGCGATTTGATTCGCGTCTTTTCCCTGCTGCCCAAGCTGAATTGCATATTCATACACTTCTTTTCCGAATTGTAAATCAGTCAATGTCTTTTACTCCTTGGTTAAAAATTTTCAAAAGGTTTTACCTTTGCACGTTCTACCATGCTAATAGATTATCGATGTAAAGTCAAGTGCAACAAGAGAAGGAGGACAACAGTCAAAATGCCTCCCTCTTTACCTCCCCTTTTGAAACTCCTAACCTTTCAGCAGCAGTAGATACGGGTCTGTCATGAAATACGTATTTCTCGATAGACCCTAAGTGACTGATGCCAGAGCGCATAGGCACGCTTTTGTTAATGACACTGCAAATTTTTAGACAAGTGAGTATTCAGTGAGTTTGGTGTAAAAATCTAAGGCGTCCCTTGTTAAAACCACTCATCCTTATCCCTAATCCATTGTTTTGCCAACCACCTGGCAAGTTCATTGAGCAGGGTTGCTTCAGGATAGTAATTTCGGGGAAGCTCGACAGTTTTTTTGAGAAGCCTATCAAACTCCTCCTCATCCTTCATGAGGGTACTCAAGAATCTTGCCCGAAGTGTATCTGCAATAACCACCTTCCCGTCTGACATCTCCTTTGCCTTGTCGAACGTGGCCGTTGAGGATTCGGGCCCACCTCCAAGCCCCAACATTTCGGGTAAGAAAGCATAGTATCCTCCCCTGAAGGCCATCCCCAAGCCATAGAGATATTCATCATCGAGTTCTAATGATCTATCCAACATAGCGATGACATCGGGCAAGTTTACAAGCTCAAACATATCATCTGGATCTATATAAATGATATAAAACCAGCCTAACGCTGTAAAGAGTAAGGGCCCCTTATATTCCTTGCCCAGGTGCTGTACAAGCGTATGGATCTTTTCACCCTTTTCCAGGCCCTCCCGGAATTTCTTATTGGTCTTTAGAGCGGTAAGACCATATTCTGTACCCTTTTTTAAGAGATACATTGCATATTTTGGATCCTCATATTCAACCAGGATGCCGTATGCAGCGTAGACTAACGCATTAATTGAATTAAGTTCTCTTTGATCAGCGATAAAAGTGTTTACCAGCTGGGTTATTACGGCGGCCCCGCCAACGCCATCTCTTGCCAGCATATCGCAGTCAATTAGCAGGATGTGTTTTATCAGGTCTTCGTACGTCATTGAAAAGAAAGTCCGCATCGACCTCTTTGCCACCCTTTCCCCTACATAGGCACAGCCTGAGACTCCCAAGAAAAAGACCACTACCAAACATACACCAACAATACCCCTTACTCTTCCAGACTTCATAACAGTTTACCTCCTTGTCGTTTCTAACAGGCTGTAGCCAAACGTTCTGGGCAGGATGGATTGGTGGTGCCCAAACAACCTGTTAAATAAGTACTACTCAGATAGATAAGTCTTTTATCCCATATTGCGTTACATTGTTAGTAATAACAACAACATATCTGCGGCATATTTACTCTATCTATCGGTGTAGTATTAGGTTAACTATAAAATAGGAAACTAGCATGGTTTTGTTGAAAATTAAAATTGATCGCCCTGTAAAAAAATCCTAAATCAGAAATTTAAAAAAAATAAAATCAATAGGTTACAATTGAAGTTTCTCTAGAAATTAGTTTTTACAGTAGACTCAAAATCATAAAAGCTGAAACTTTTTATGTCAAAAAATTGGCCTTTTCTCTTTTTCAGGTTTCTTTGATCGCAACTTCAGAAGTGGAGTAAATAAAATACCTCTTTTATTAAACCTGGCTTTCAATCTAAAGGTTTTCCTCGCTAAAACCACTCATACTTATCTCTCAAGTACTCTCCTGCCTTCCATCTTGCAAGCTCGTTGAGCAGGGTTCCTTCACGAAAGTAGTTTCGGGGAAGCTCTACCGTTTTGTTGAGAAGTATGTCAAACATCTCCTCATCCTTCATGAGGGTGGCCCAGTATCTCGCCCTGAATGTGTCCGCAAGAAAGACCATTCCGTCACTCACTTTCTTTGCTTTGTCAAATGTGGCCTTTGAGCTCTCAGGCCCGCCTCCAAGTCCAATGAACTCTGGAACAAAGGCATAATAAGCACCCTTGAAGGTCAGCCCCAGACCATAGAGGTATTCCTCATCGAGCTCTATAGATCTATCCACCATGGCAATAATATCCGGCATATTTACAAGCTCAAACATATCATCCGGGCCCAACATAACCTGCATTCCCCAACCTAACGCTGTAAAAAGTAATGGTCCCTTATATTCCTCGCCTAGGTAGTGAACAAGCTTGTGGATCTTTATACCCTTTTCCAGGCCCTCTCGAAACTTCTTGTTGGTCTTTAGGGCTGTCATTCCATACTCTCTAGATTTTTTATAGAGATACATCGCATGCTTGAGATCCTCATATTCAATAAGGATGCCATATGCAGCGTAGAATAAGGAATTGAGGGTGTTTATCGCTTTATGATCACCAAGAAAATTGTTTATCAATATTGTTATCAAAGCAGCCCCTCCAATCCCGTCGTTTGCCAGCCTATCGCAGTCGATCTCCAGGATATGTCTTATTAAGGCATCCTCCCCCTTTTCAAAAAAGGTTTCTACCCCATAGTTTAATATTCTTGTTTGAAACGCAGTACAGCCTGAGACGACCATAAAAAGAGTCACTACCAAAAATACCCCAACAATAAACCTTACCCTTCCACACTTCATAACTATTTACCTCCTTGTCGTTTTAACAGGTTGTAGCCAAAACGTTTTGGACAAGACGAATTGGCATTTTGTAAACTACCTGTTAATTGGCTAATTATGAAATAGGAAACTAGTTTGGTTTTGTTGAAATTAGAGTTGATAGCCGTGCAAAAATCCCTAATTTAGAAAATAAATAATAATAAAATAAATTAGTTACAGTTCATGTTTCTCTAAAAAATGGATTTTTGCAAGAGACTCAAAGTTGCAAAAACTGAAACTTTTTTGCCAAAAAATTGGCCTTTTCACTTTTCAGGTTTCTTTGAGCACAACTTCAGGAGTGGAAATTCTTTGAGCAACCAGATAAATAGGGAAATTGATTAATCGAGGTGAGTTGGAAAACTGAATTGGAAACGATACTGATAATAACTTGAAATTTGATGACTCAATATAAACAGACTCATTGTATTTGTCAAGTAAAAATTTCATACAAAATTAATTGTTACTAATCAAATCGCGCCAAACAAAAAAGTCCTTAAAAAAAAAGCATGCGGTTAGTTTTCTATAATCACTGATAAAGAGCTGTTATTTTTTGAGTCTCTTGTAGAGCCTTTGAATTGGCGTTTGGAAAGTGATACCTCTATGAGATCATTTCCAATTTTTTCAGTGTTTCTTACCAAGATTTTATCATCTATTGTTTGGCCTCCTTCAACCTTACCATTGATTTGGGGTGTAGATGATGGAATGATTTTGTCACGTATTTTGTATAAAGCGTATAATTACTAATGCTGATATCAATACCCAGTAATTGAATATATTAATTGCATTAAAGTGTAATCTATTATATAATGGCTAAATTTATTTTGTTTAGTAGCCAGTGTCACATAAAAATGACAACTGTATTCAAGGTCAAGAAATAAGATTTTAACCCATTAATATATTTACATACTTTGAGGATTACACTCTTCTCATGACATAAAGATTAGGCAAAAGATTCATTTACAGATGGACACTACCTGGTAGTTACAGGACACGGTACGTACATATTTTATGATTCAACAAGGATACATAAATGAAATACTGGCGTAAACCTCTCGATTATGAAGACATTAAGGTTCCCAAGGGGAATGTGTTTATCATTGAAGATCGCTGCAAGGGATGCTCTTTTTGTGTGGAATACTGCCCCCGAAATGTTTTGGAAATGTCCGAGCATTTTAACAAAAAGGGCTATCATCCTCCTTATGTAAAAAATCCTGATGGCTGTCTGAATTGCAACTTCTGTGAGGTAATATGCCCTGAATTTGCTATATATGTTGAAGAATCGAATGGATAGGGGGTCTGAAGGTTGAAAGGAACAGAACACTTTATTATGGGGGATACTGCCTGTGCAGAAGGGGCTATTGCCAGTGGATGTAAATTCTTTGCAGGATATCCTATAACCCCGGCTACAGAAATCGCCGAGAGGATGGCTGAAAGATTACCCGGGCTTGGAGGGGTTTATATTCAGATGGAGGATGAAGTTGCTTCTATGGCTGCAGTATTAGGGGCATCATGGGGAGGCCTTAAGGCAATGACAGCTACATCAGGTCCTGGATTCAGCCTGATGATGGAGAATATAGGTCTTGGGATTATAATGGAGGTTCCATGTGTTGTTGTCAATGTACAAAGGGCAGGCCCGTCCACGGGTCTTCCTACCCTCTGTGCTCAGGGAGATATTATGCAGGCCAGATGGGGGTCTCATGGACATTATGAGATAATTGTACTCAGCGCCAGTTCTCCCCAGGAGTTACTCGATGTGACGATAAGGGCATTCAACCTTTCTGAAAAATATCGCCTGCCTGTCTTAATAATGACGGATGAGGTAGTGGGGCATATGGCAGAGAAGGTAACTATTCCTGACTCTGATCATATTGAGCTCTATTCACGAAGGATATCAAAGGCTCCTCTTGAAGAATACATGCCCTATCTTCCCGATGAAGACATGGTTGCACCCATGGTTGAAATAGGAGAAGGATACAATATACACTCTACAGGGTTAACCCACGATGCAAGGGGATATCCGGCTATGACTGCTTCTGCTCAGAAAGAGATGGTAGACAGGTTGATATATAAAATCCGGAATAATAGAGATGATATTATAGAATACCAGGAGATTGAGATAACAGATGCTGAAATAGTCATTGTTGCATATGGCATATCGTCTCGGCCTGCATTAAAGGCCCTCGAGATAGCAAGAGATAAAGGGATAAAATGCGGAATGTTGAAACTCATTACCCTATGGCCCTTTGCTGAGAAAAAGATCAAGGAACTGTCTTCACAGGTAAAAGGGTTTGTTGTCCCTGAAATCAATTACGGCCAGATTTATCTGGAGGTAGAAAGATGCTCAGCAGGAAAAACCAAAACTGTATTGGTGAGCCATGCAGGTGGTGGCATCTTTCATCCTGGTGATATCTTTGAAACAGTCAAAAACCTCTAAGGGTCTGTCATAAAATAAGTTGTGCATATGTACGCTCAGATTTAAGTTAGATTTGTCCAATCCGAAAATGCAAAACCAAAGGAATAGTCGAACCTATTTTGAGGATTTTGTGTTTGAGGATAGTGCAAAGATGGACTGAAGATGAGATGTACAGTTTTGCTATTTATTTCATGACAGATAATGAGGAAGGGAGTCATTGAATTGGGTGAAATGGCAGGAAAACATCATTTAAGTCCCCTCCTTCGGGAGGATAGGATGCCTCACATATGGTGTCCTGGATGCGATATTGGGACAATTTTTTCCAGTTGTCTCACAGCCATCCAAGAATCGAATATAGATTACAACGACTTTGCAATGGTATCCGGTATTGGTTGCTCAGGGAGGGCAGCCGGTTATATTAAACTCGACTCTTTTCATACGACTCACGGTCGAGCAATCCCCTTTGCAACCGGTCTTAAGATCGCCAAACCCAAGATGAAGATAATTGTATTCAGTGGCGATGGAGACCTATTTACAATAGGTGGAAATCATTTTATTCACGCAGCTCGCAGAAATATTGATTTGACTGTGATATGCGTCAATAATTTTACTTACGGTATGACAGGAGGGCAGGTCGCGTCAACCACACCATTTCATTCCAAAACGAGCACAACTCTAAAGGGAAACTTTGAAATGCCGTTCAACCTTCCATATATAGCCGCTGCTTCAGGTGCTGTATATGTTTCAAGGTGGACGACCCTCAATATAAGGCGACTTACTAAGTCCATACTTGAAGCGTTTAATAAACAGGGATTTTCCTTTGTCGAGGTAATCTCGTCATGCCCTACTTCCTTTGGGAGGAAGAACAGATTGGGCGCTCCATTAGATATAATAAAATACTACCAAAAAATCAGTGTGATTAAGAATGGAACCCATCCTAAGGATGCAAACATTGACTTAAATAAAGAGATTGTAACAGGTAAGTTTGTAGATGCTGAAAGACCGACATTTTTCGACCTTTTAGAAGAAGTATATCCGCATGATCCCGAAAAGGAAGGAAAGGTATGAGTGAAAGGATTTATTCTGAAATTATAATCAGTGGTTTTGGGGGACAGGGAATCGTCCTCAATGGCAATATTCTGGGTAAAGCTGCGGCTATATATGACGGGAAGAATGCTACATTGGTACAGTCCTATGGACCTGAGGCCAGAGGAGGGGCATGCTCAGCCCATATAATTGTCTCTGATGATACGATCTCATATCCTTATGTACAAAACCCCAATATCCTGATAAGCATGTCCAAGGAAGGGTATGAAAACAATATAGGGTCACTCCAGGAAAATGGACTGCTCTTAACAGATTCGGATCTGGTTTCTCAAAGAGATACAGAAAAAACATATCTTTCTTACTCTATTCCGGCAACGCGTATCGCTGAAGAACTGGGCAGGAAGATGATCGCTAATATCGTGATGCTTGGGTTTCTGGCTTCCCTTTCCAATATCGTCACTTCCGTCTCAATGAAAAAAGCAGTCGAGGACTCTGTTCCGAAAGGGACCGAGGAGTTGAACCTGAAGGCCTTTGAGGCTGGTTATGCGTATGGGAAAAAAGAGAAACTTTAAAGATTTACGACCTGGAATCACAGAAGAGTAGTATTCAATGGCCACTGAAAGTTACAATGTTCTGATCATCGGAAGTAAGATAGAATCTCTCAAAGCTGCGTATGATATCGCAACAATCGGTCATCGTGTGCTTATAATTGAAGAGGAAGAAAAGTTAAAGGCATCTTTGGAAGACACGGAGATACTCCCCTCAGGTGTCCGGTCATGGTATGCGATTCATCCTCTGCTCATGGCAGTACGCAATCATCCATTGATTGATATCCTTACCTCATCTATAGTTGATGAGATTCGCCATTCCAAAGAAGGCTTCTCTGCATTTGTCCGAAATAAACCCTTTTACATAGATAGCGAATTGTGCTGCTTTTGCAGCCGTTGCAATGATATTTGCCCTGTAGAACTGCCAGGTTCATTAAAAAAGCCAATCGATCATATATCCACCAGGGGAATTCCGCGGACATTTTTTATAGATAAACGAAAAAGACCGCCATGTCAAAAGACCTGTCCTCTGGAAATTAATGTACAGGGATACCTGGCCCTTATTGCTATTGGGAAATTCAAAGAAGCGCTGAATCTGATCAGGGAGAGTGCCCCCCTTGTTGGAATATTAGGTCGGATTTGCCATCACCCATGTGAGGGTCAATGCCGCAGGTCTGACTTGGATGAGCCTTTAGCTATATGTTCATTGAAAAGGTTTGTTGCAGATTACGAGTTGGAAGATAATTGTCCAGACATAGATTTCACCCAGCCATATGAAAGATATAATGAGAAGATAGCCATTATCGGTTCAGGGCCAGCCGGTCTGACAGCCGCATGGGAATTAACAAGGCTGGGATACAATACGACCATATTTGAGGCCCTGAAAGAGGAAGGGGGAATGCTGCGAACAGTCATTGCGCACTATAGACTCCCCCAATCGATCCTCGATAAAGAGATTAATGGATTAAAAAAGGCAGGGATAAAGATCATAACAGGTTGTACTATAGGCAAAGATAAGACTATTGAATCCCTCTTTAAAGAAGGGTTTAAGGCAGTCTTTATTGCTACAGGGGCAGATCTTTATAAAAAACTCGAACTCAGTGGTGAGAATCTGGCAGGTGTTTATCACTCCATACCCTTTCTGAAACGGGTGAATATAGGAGAGACGCCACAGGTTGGGAAAGATGTCGTTGTAATTGGTGGGGGCAATGCTGCCTTGGAATCTGCAAGAACCGCAATACGACTTGGGGCTAAGGAAGTAAATATAATATATAGACGCACAAGCGATGAAATGCCCGGGAACAAAGACGAAATTTCTTTAGCAGAGGAAGAAGGAATAAAGATCAATTACCTTGTAACCCCTATAAAATTTATAGGTGAAGATGGACGACTGAAGGGAATTAAGTGTACTCACATGAAACTGGGAGAATTAGAAGCAGATGGGAGACAACGACCTGTTCCCAAAAGAGGTTCTGAATTTGTTCTCGATGCGGATACAGCAATCATCGCCATCGGTCAAGAACCTGACCTTTCATTTATTGAAGAGGAAAGCCCGATAGGGATATCACGACACAGCACCATTAAGGTGAATAGTTCTTTTCACACGGAGCAGCAAGGCGTATTTGCCGCAGGGGATATAGTTACAGGATCTGCCACAGTCGTAGAAGCCATGGGAGCAGCCAAAAAGGCGGCATCATCGATTCATCGATATCTCAGGGGAGAACCTTGGCATGAAGCAGAGGATGTAGACGAAGAGAGAGATGATTATGAACCGATCGATCTAGATACCCCCCATGCTTTCAGGCCTGTTATGCCTACAAGAAAAGCGGAAACAAGGAAGGGTGACTTTGAGGAAGTTGAACTCGGGTATACTGAGAAAGAGGCGATACAAGAGGCCAAACGCTGTTTGCAATGCGGTGTATGCAGTGAATGCAAATTATGTGAGACAGTATGCAAAGATGTCCAGGCAATACAACATGCAGGCGTGAAAAAACACGGGGAATATAGATTTCATGTAGTAATTTCCTGCAAGACTTTAGGAGAAACATTCTTATCTGTTCTGCCGGAAGAAAGGATTTTTTGTGAAAATGACTTTCACGAAGGCAAAAGGCTTGAAGAGTCCCTTTTATTGGGGGCAGGGCTGGCCGGTAGCGCTGCTTCGTTTCTGACCTCTCAGATGCGGAAGCTCCCCCCATGTCCTAAGATCCTAAATACATCATACAAAGAAGAGATAAGGGTCGGCCTCTTTTTATGCTCATGCAATGAAAGTATAGTAGATCAGGAAATAATGGATGAGTTAGCGAGATTTGGAGCGGGCTTTGATGAGGTCATTCACAGTGAGGTCATTCCTTCGGCCTGCCATCCGGATGGGGCGAAAAAGCTGGAATTCACAATAGAGGAAAAGGGGCTCACACGGGTCGTATTGGCCTCATGTTCCTGTTGTACCTTGGATATGATATGCACCGCGTGCAATGATCAAAGGTTGCGTTGCAAAGGAAACCTCTTTAACTGGCAAGGGCTTGATCCTTCAACTTTTGAAATGATCAATATCAAGAATTTCCTAGCCACTAGACAGAATATGGGTCCACATGATGTCATTGAAGGGGGGAAAAATGTTATAGAGTGTTCCTTGTCAAGGGTAAGGCACCAAAGGCCACTCCCCGACTCAAAAGGGCCTCTTGCGATGACTGTTGCCGTAATCGGAGTTACACCTGAGGGTATGGTAGCAGCCTGTGACTTAGAAAAGATGGGGTACCACGTCTATTTAATAGACAGGGAATATGCCCTGTCTATTAAAGTTATAGCAGGAAAAGATACATTCTACGGCAATATTATAGATGAAATTCAAAACAATATTCACTCCGGAAGGATTACCTATCTGCCCGAATCCGAGATAAAGGCCTTAAGGGGCAATCTCGGAAATTTCAAAATTGAATTGAGTAAAACTGATGCCCCTCCTTTAATGGTCAGTGCAATACTCTTCTCAGAGATTGATTTAGAGACTGTCCCCCTGGCAGGTAACCTGTTAAGAAAGGGGTTCGCCAGGAGATCTCTGCCTGGGTTTCATAGTTTTTCTCCTTGGAGCACAGGGATTCCGGGTATCTTCGAACTCATGATACCCGAAGGAAATGGATTCTCAAAAGAGGGGCTCCCCGGTGCAGCCGCCGCAGGTCAGGTCGTATCTTTATTGCGAAAGTCAGAGATCAGAACCAAAAATATTATTGCCCAAATCGACTCGGATCGATGTCGGGGGTGCGGACAATGCTTTGAAATCTGTCCTTTTGCTGCGATAAAGATGGTAGAAGACCCTTTAGGGCAAACAAAGGCAAATATTATTGAAATGCATTGCCAGGGCTGCGGTACTTGTGTATCGATATGTCCCACAGGGGCGGCGGATACAACGCATAAAACCGCAAAACAAATAGAAGAGATGATCGAAGTGATGTTACGATGAAGAATCGAACAAGAATACTGGCCTTTTTATGTAACTGGGCACCCTGGTCATGTTACATAGGTATGGGGGATAAGGGGATACCTATCCCTGATGAGGTCAATGTAATAAAGGTTATGTGTGCCGGCCGAGTCAATACAGCCCTTTTGCTGAAGGCATTTGAGAAAGGAGCTGACGGGGTACTTATTATCGGGTGCAGGATCGACAACTGCCAAAATGGTACAGGTTCGGAACTGGCTGAGAAAAACATCTATAATGCCTATGAGATATTTGACTTGTTAGGCCTTCAAAAACAGAGACTTCAATTTAAATATTATTTAGCCCATGAATCTGAAAAATTATCCCGTGATCTGGATGGGTTTGTAAAACAGATAGAAGAACTGGGTAAAAGCCCGGTGTTTTCAGATCCTGAGGATTCAACTTCGGTTGTTAAAAAATGAAAAATATATATCAAAAGGAAGGCCTGGTTAAACTGATAAAAGAGATGGGAATTTATCAGTGTTTAGACTGTGCGAAGTGCACAGGTGCATGTCCAATCGCTGAAACTGGGAAGGAATTCTCTCCAAGGCTGGCCGCCAGAAAGCTCATTGAGAAGGGAGAAGATGATCCACAAGTAAAAGAATTTATCTGGGCATGTCTGACATGTGGCAGGTGTGATGAGATATGCCCTTCTGGAGTTAATTTTTCAGATTTTGTACGATTACTGAGAAGCCGTTGGATAGCCTCTGGTAAAGACGGTATCTTCAGTCACGGTGGAGCAATGTTTTCTTTGATGAGGATGATGTCTTCACCTGGAATAAAACAAAATCGAAAAGCCCTTCTTCCGTCAGATATCAAGACCCAATCACAAGGCAAAGTCCTTTATTTTACCGGTTGTTTGCCCTACTTTGATGTTTTTTTCAAGAATCTTGGTTTAAATATGGTTCAGACTGCCATAGACGCAGTTAAGATTCTCAATCAATGCAATATTGCTCCTGTTATACTCGATAATGAAAGGTGCTGCGGCCATGACCTTTTCTGGGCTGGGGATGAAAAGGGGTTTGTCAGGCTTGCAAAAGAGAGTTATAGCGAGATCAAGGATCATGGGGCAACTGAATTGATCACCACCTGTCCTGAGTGCTTCTATACCTTTAAAGAGATATTTCCCAAGTTTGTAGACAATTTTGAACTGAAAGTAACACATATATACGAACTTATTTCTAAGGAGCTGAACAGCGAAGAGAGTCGTCTTGACTTAAAGCCTCTGACTGTACAGGCTACCTTTAAGGACTCTTGTCGTCTGAAACACTTTAAAGAGATATCTCATGCAACCGAAAAGATACTCAAACAGATTCCAGGATTAGACATAATAGAGACACCCAGCGGAAATATAGGAGATATCTGCTGTGGTAACTCTGCCTGGGTGGGTTGCGGGGCACATTCAAAGACTATTCAGATGAAACGCTTAAAGGAGACCCTGGCCACACAGAGTGACTTACTGATTACAACCTGTCCGAAATGCATTATACACCTTCAATGCACAATGAATGACTTCTGCAATGATGAAAGATTGAAAATCAAGGACATGGTATCCGTTATTGCAGATGCCCTCGATTAACAAAGAAGTTTCTTCCCATGAAAAGGATGATTAAGGCATGATTCCCCGCCTATTTATACTTCAGTACTCTCCCCTATGGAAGGACACACAGATTGAGATTGGCAGGAGACCCATCCGTTTCGGCCGGGGATTTTTTTAGCAACAACGGCCGCCTGGCCAATATAAGGAGATTCCTGCAGAAGGGTCCCAAGTGGTATAAAAGATTCCCCTGTAGATTGCATCATCTCCAAGAAACGGTCAAACATGGCTAAACGAGCAATACCCTCAACTTCAGCATGGATGGTCATGACATTGAGTTTTTCCGGTTTAATGAGGGAAAATATGTAGTCATTATAGTTGTTATACCTTATCCTGTTACTGCCTATTACTTCGTCATAAGTTGGCAAAGTTACGGGAATCTGCGGCTGAGACAACTTCTTTCCATGGACTAACGGATAAAATATGCTTTCACTCCGACAGTCACTGTTGTAATTAAATGGGAATCTTGTTTTTTCCAAGAGTGTAAGGTTATTACACTTCCAGCCAGGAGCAGCCGAGCACTCAGGCGGTCGGCCGAGAATCCGCATAAGCAATTTTACACCCTGGTTCAGGGAGCCATATATTGTGCTATTGTTCATGGTATCAATGTGTGTCTGCCAGGCATGATGATCCCATGCGTGAAGCCCTATTTCATGACCCGCATCTGAGACAGAGCGTATTACACCGATTAATTTCTCTCCTATAACTGGGCCCGGCCATAATATACCCCTCAAGAAAATATCCCAGCCATACAGGGTTGAAGCTTTAGTCCTCAGCATCTTCCAGAGAAATAGGGGTCGGATCAGCCTCAGGACATGTCGGCCCATATTATCCGGGCCTACAGAGAAAAAGAAAGAGGCTGTAATGGAATATTTAGAGAGAAGACAGAGATTGGGCACGTCGTACTTAGTCCCCCTGAAGGTATCCGAATCAATCCTGAGACCTATCCTCATTGGATATTAAACTCCTTTAACGAAGAACTTTTATTCCTTACAAGAACAATTGTGCGATGACCAATATTGAAACTCTGAAAGATATCGACATATTTACTTTAGCTATATAATGCATGGAAATGTAAATATATTGACAACGATCCATTCTGTTATATAATAAACTAAGAGAATGCTACATGTAAAATTGAAAGACTCGCCCTTTAAAACAGGCAGGGCCTGTTCTATGTATTTCGTTCGCAAAGGTGAATCCTGAAGAGTTCAAGGAAGCATCCCCCCATGAAAAGAATAGGTATTATTTCGAAACTCAACAAACCGGAAACCGCTGATTTTATAAGAAAGCTGAGCAGGTGGTTAAATGAGAAGCAAATCGAGGTCTTTATAGAAGATCAGCTGGCAAAGATGATCGATCATCCCTGCGGCTATGAGCGTGCCAAAATCCCTTCTTTGGCAGATATGATCATTGTAATGGGAGGCGATGGAACCATACTCAGCGTTGCCAGGATGATAGGAAAGAAGAAGGTGCCGATTCTCGCTGTCAATCTGGGCGGACTTGGCTTCCTCACTGCCATTACCCTTGATGAATTATACCCTGTTTTAGAAATGGTATTAAAGGGAGAGTATAAGACCAGCAATCGAACAACCCTCCATGTCAATGTCTGTAAAGAAGGGAAAAAAGCTGATGGATACAGGGTATTAAACGATGTTGTTATCAATAAAGGGGCGCTTGCCAGGATTATTGATCTGGAAACGGATATTGATGGAAAGTATCTGACTACTTTCAAAGCGGATGGGCTTATCATATCCACGCCAACGGGCTCGACCGGATATTCCCTTTCTGCAGGAGGCCCTATTGTTTATCCCCTCCTTCACTCGATAATCATTACCCCTATATGTCCTCACACCCTTACCAACAGGCCTCTTATCTTACCGGATAATATGACCATTAAAATGAAGCTGATATCCAAGAATGAGGATGTCTATTTGACCTTAGATGGACAGGTGGGTCTCGCGTTTGAGCCTGACAGTACACTGGAGATAAAAAAGGCAGATAGTGTAGTCTATCTTATAGACCCCTTCCATAAAGACTATTTCGAGGTCTTGAGAACCAAACTGAAATGGGGAGAGAGATAAGCCGAGTCTTATGTTGAGTGAACTCGTAATTAGAAATTTCGCTATCATTGATGAGTTGGCCCTCTCTTTTTCTTGCGGCTTCAATGTCCTCTCTGGTGAGACCGGGGCAGGGAAATCCATTATACTCAATGCGATCAACCTCCTTAAGGGGAAGAGGACAACCGCAGATATTATCAGAAGCGATGAGCAAGAGGCAACAGTAGAGGCCTTATTCGATATATCCAAAGACCATCCCCTCTTGAATAAACTCTTGGATCTGGGGATTGAAAGTGAGGATAATCTGATTATCAAACGAGTGATCTCCCATACTAGGAAGAACAAGATATTTATAAACGGTGGATTGGCTACACTGGGTATACTGGGAGGGATTGGTGATACCCTGATTACCCTCTCAGGACAGCACGAAAATCAGGTGCTTTTGGATTCTGAAAGGCATATCGATTTACTCGATGAATTTGGCGGTCTTTTATCTCTTAGAGAGAAGGTCGAGGCACTCTATCAAGACATCACCACACGCTGCCACAAGTTAAAAGAGATCGATCTGGATGCAAAGAAGAGGACAGAAAGGGCATCTCTTTTGGAATTTCAATGTAATGAGATAGAAAACTCGCACCTGAATATAAAAGAAGACGCTCATCTTAAAGGAGAGAAGAATATCCTCATCCATTCCGAGAGGCTGTTGAGGCATTCTCACCATGCCTATGAAACAATATACAATGCAAACGAATCCTTGATAGAAAAGCTCAAGGTCGTTGCAAGGAATGTAAGAGAGATGTCAGAGATCGATCCTTCTTTGAAAGAGATATACCAGGCAATAGATTCCATGGTTATTGAACTGGAGGATATTGCGGTTTCATTAAGAGAGTATTCGCAAAAGATAGAATTCGACCCGAACAGGCTCGAAGAAATTGAGACGAGACTCTTGGAGATAAACAAGCTCAAGAAGAAATACGGACCTGAAATCGATGAAATCCTTCAATTTAAAGACAGGGCATACAGAGAACTCAATGAAATTTCCCAGACAAAAGAGAATGTTTCACGCATTAAAGAAGAGATACACACTCTGAAAAGAGAGCTACTTCGCCTTTGTGAAGAACTCTCAGCTATGAGAAAGACCGCTGCTAAAAAGTTACAAGCCAGTATTGAAAAGGAGCTGTCATCGATCGGCATGGACAAGACTGTATTTGAGGTCAATATTGTAAACCATGTCTTTCAATCCAAAGGCGAAGAAGGAGAAAAATGGAGTATTGATGGTTTAAAGACGACAAGCAAGGGGATCGACCGAGTGGAGTTTCTCATTTCTCCCAATCCGGGAGAACACCCCAGACCCCTTTCCAGGATTGCGTCAGGAGGTGAATTGTCAAGGGTTATCCTGGCACTGAAGAGTATGCTGGCCAAAGAGGGGGAGGTTGAGACCCTGATCTTCGATGAGGTAGATGCAGGTATCGGTGGAAGGGTTGCCGATATGGTTGGGGAAAAACTGAAATCTATATCGAAGTTTCACCAGGTTATATGTATTACCCACTTGCCGCAAATTGCCCGGTTTGCTAATACCCATTATTTCATCAGTAAAGGGCTGAAGGATAACAAGACGGTTACATCTGTTAAGAGATTGAATAAAGAGCAAAGAGTGGATGAGATTGCCAGGATGCTAGGAGGACGTGAGGTTAGTGATACGCTGAGAGAGCATGCGCGTGAGATGATAGAAAAAGCACAGATTTGAATATAAAAGGAGGAGAGATGTTTATCGAGTTGACTGAAGAGCAGAGTATATTAAGGGATACGCTAAGGAAGCTGGGCAAGGACAAGCTTGAAAGGCTTACGATCGAAAGTGACAGGGCAGACAGGTTCGACCATGAAAGTCTTCAACTCTTAAAAGAGATCGGAATATTTGGACTTCCCGCACCTACAAAATATGGTGGAGCTGAGACGAATGTAACCACTTTGACCATTGTTCTTGAAGAACTGGGGTATTTCAGCCCGTCAATGGGATGTACACTCATCGGGCATCTGGCCCTCGTTCGTCCTCTTTTTTTAGGGGGCAATCGTTTCTTAGAGGAGAGATACTTCACGAAGATGGCCAATCAAGAACTGGGTGCATTCTGCCTTACAGAGCCAGAGGCGGGCTCCGATGCTGCGTCAATAAAGACAAAGGCTGAAGAAAAAGATGGAGATAACTGGTTGATCAATGGGACGAAACGTTTTATAACCAGCGGAGGAATCGCGGATTTTTACGGGGTATGGACTGTAACAGGCCCTGGAAAAGGTTCAAATGGGATATCCCTCTTTTATCTGGACAAAGAGGCAGAAGGCATATCCGTGGGAAAGATAGAAGAGAAGATGGGTATCAGGGGTTCGCAAACCGCAGAGATGATCTTTGAGGATGTGAGGGTCTCTAAGGAGTATATGTGTGGGTCAAAAGGGAAGGGATTGAAACTGGCCTTTGAAGGTCTAGATCTTGTAAGATGTGGCCTGGGGGGACTTGCTGTTGGTCTGGCTCAGGCATCCCTCGATAAGGCAATCCAGTATATGAAGGAGAGGCATCAATTCGGACAACCCATCGCTCAGTTTCAGGCACTCCAATTTATGGTGGCCAATCTGGCAATGAACATAGAGGCTGCCCGGGCTTTAACCTATCAGACATCTTCCTTGTATGATTCAGGTTACAAAGGCAAGGATCTGATCACAAAGACCTCTATGACAAAGTGTTTTGCAACAGATACCTGCATGCGGGTGACCACAGATGTAGTGCAGATATTTGGGGGATACGGTTACATGAAGGACTACCCGGTTGAGAGGATGATGAGGGATGCAAAGATACTGCAGATCATTGAAGGTACAAGCCAGATACATCATCATATTATCGGAAGGAATTTACTTGTCTGATCGACTATTTACTGGCTGTTGCCCAAAAGAAAAAATCCTTTAAGCGGTCATCAAAAGGTTTTTTGTTATACGTCTTGGCGAAGCGGAAGTTTGGCGATTTCAACTAGTTGAGCCCCATTGGGCGAGTTTTGAAATCGCCTGGAGCAAGCCTTAGACGTCTAAAAAAACGTTTTGGGCAAAGCGGAAAGGGATTATTTTTTTTGCAACAGCCCCTTTAAAGGAGACTATTGATGGATTTTGAGCTGAACGAAGAACAGAAGATTCTTCAAGCTACACTGAAAAAATTTATGGACAACGAGGTTGCCCCTATTGTAGATGAGTATGAAAAAAAGAAAGAAATCCCCAAAGACCTGATTAAAAAACTCATCCCTTTCGGATATGCGGGTGCACTGGTTGCGCCTGAATACGGTGGGTTGGGGCTTGACTATATATCCTTGGGCATATTAATGGAGGAGGCAGGGAGAACCTGGGGTGCACTTAGAATAATGGCAAACGGTCCTTTGAACCTGATCCCTTACACCATCTGTGTAAACGGTACAGAAGAACAAAAAAAGAAGTATATCCCGCCATTGCTCTGTGCGGACAAGACGGCTTTTCTAGCAATAACCGAACCGAATGTTGGATCCGATGCATCGGGTATAGAAACAAGGGCAGAGCTCCAAGAAGACCAGTATATTCTCAACGGTACAAAGATGTGGGTTACCAATGGAAGTAAGGCGGATATGGGCATCGTGTTCGCCTCAACAGACAAGAACAAGGGTCCCAAAGGAATAACCGCCTTTATTATAGATAAAGAAGAGACCCAGTATTCAGCCGTAGATATAGAGAAGATGTTCGGACACGCAATGGTTGCCTCTGAACTTGTATTTGAAGATACGTCCGTGCCCAAAGAGAATATATTCGGGCCCGAGGGAAAGGGATTGAAAATTGCCCTTACCACACTGAATGAGGGCAGGCACAATGTAGCCATGGGTTCAGTTGGTATTGGTCAGGCCTGTATCGATGCATCTGTAAAATATGCCAAGGAGAGAAAACAGTTCGGCAAGCCGATTGGCAGCTTCCAACTGGTACAAAAACTCATAGTCGAGATGATAACCGATACCATGGCCTCTCGCCTTTTAGGCTATCAGGCAGCAAAATGCCTCGATAATGGAGATCGCTCTGATAGACTCTGCTCCATTGCAAAGCTCTTTGCATGTGAGGCTGCTTTCAAGAGCGCATCCAATGCCTTACAGGTTCATGGAGGCTATGGCTACTCCAAGGAATTCCCTATCGAAAGGTATTTTAGGGATGCAAGAGGGGCGATGATACCCGAAGGCACAACAGAGATTCAGACACTGATTATCGGAAGGGATGTCCTGGGCATATCGGCGATCAGGTGATGGGGATTTCCCGGCAAATGACGATCAGGAGAAATGGTGGAATGGAATGCCTCTTTATAAAATCATCTTCTCCTTTTGAGGCAAAAGATCCCGTGCAAACACTCCCATTTTTACTTAATTAAAAATGGACATCCTGTAAATCCTCAAATGGCCTTGGTGAATTCAACTTCAAAGTGTACCATTTAAAATAACTGGAGGAAATGACAGTGTTTCTGGTAGTGTAGGAAGTACGATTAACCTTGCAACCAGAAGGAGCCCGCCATACCCTATGCACATCTTACCGAAGAGGAACGATATCTTATCAGCCATTTTAAGATGTCCCTCTTACCTCTTTTTATTTGTTAGAAATTTTGGTGGCAACGATACAAGCCTATGGCCGCAGTCCGTTTCTATCTTTTTAAATCTTTACATATTGCTGAAAGGTCGTGATTGAGTTTCTTTGCGTGGTCTTGCCGTGCCTTTCGTGTTTCTTCTACTATGGGGTCTTTCATATCATCCTCCTAAGAATTCATCTGATGAACAGATTTCTGGGGGTATAAAACCCTGCTTCTCAATTGCTCTCATAATCTTTTATTTTTTTAACCCGTTGTTTATATGACTGAAGTTCCAGATCAATAAAAAATCCATACTATTTATACTTGCAACTGCAATATGTAGGGCATCTTCTTCAAATTCAGGTGATACCGCATTTTCATTTATCATCGATTGGCCAACCTCTTGAACTTTTTTTGTAATTTCTAATATTGGAATATAAGAAACTGCCTCCAAACGTTTCTTGACAGCTTTTTTATCTCCGTGCGATGTTTCCTGTACAAGAAGCGCTGAAATATAGATGTCGAAATTATCTTGAAGAACTGACTATATCTCGTGTGTAATTTCCTGTCGAGTAACGATGACCAGATCACGGCTTGGCCTCGCTGTTTAGTAACTGACTATAGATGTTTTCAAGGTAGACTTTCTGTCTCATAGCGTCTTATGTCTCCTGCTTACGCTGAGTTGATCGGGAGCGCTTGCGTGATTCGCTCCAACGGCCTGATAATATTTATGGCCTTCGAGCCAAATCGTTAATTTTGTCAAGATGATCCGCAGGATTGGTTTTCCGTGTTCCGTGGACTCATGAGGGGTCCAGTTTTGCATGGAAAACCAATCCTGCGAGTTGTCTCCATATATCGTAAAGATTATAATGAGATATCCATATCCATCAA
>JAXHVA010000050.1:0-30086 GCA_034189035.1 Thermodesulfobacteriota bacterium | reverse complement strand
CCTTAACCGGCAGCCCCTTAGAAAAATCTTCTTGGATGAAGATCATCTTTTCATTTCCAGAAAAGATATCTTCAGCCTGCTTCAGCAAAGACGAATTGATATCTATACCTATATAAAGGCTAAGAATCTCTGGAGATATTACATTTACCTGATGCTCGTATATGCCAGGATCTCTATCCGTTACATCCATTAAAAGCTCGTATCCATCTCCAGATCCGCAGCCCATATCTAGGATTCTCAATCTCTCCAATCTGCTCTGCTTTCTCTCTACCAGCTTCCTAAGAAAGGGCCTCAAAAAAATACGGGTTATATCGTCCTCCCAGAATCGCCTGACATTATCGTACTTTCCCTCTAGCCCAGTAACTTTCTCATATTTTCCTGTCCTGTAGGCATCAGTATACGCTTTCTTTTCAGTCATTTCCTTCCTCCATACTCATCAGTTAACCTTCTAGCTTCTTTAATATGTCAAGTGCATGAAAGGCATCCCTACAGTATGCATATGCTCCGATCTTATTTGCGAAATCCTCTGAGGTTGGTGCTCCCCCAATAAACACCTTAACCCCCGCCGAATCGAGGTTCTCCTCTCGTATTCTTTCTATAACCTTCCGCATCTCATCCATAGTGGTTGTCAATAAAGCAGAAAGCCCTAAAAAATCAGGCGGGTCTTCCTTAACTATCTCTACTATCCTATCTGTGGCTACACCTGTTCCCAGATCTATTACCTCATAACCAGCGCCCTTTAACATAATTGCCACTATGTTTTTACCGATATCATGCAGATCCCCCTCCACCGTAGCGATAACAAATTTACCTTTACCATAAACATCAGCAGCTGAGAGGTGCGGAGCAAGGATATCCATAGCCATACCAACGGCCTCTGCTGATGCAAGCATATCGGGAATCAGATACTCGCCCTTCTCGTAACGCTCTCCCACTTCCTCCATCCCAACAGACAGCCCTTTGGTAATAACAGACTTGGGGTCTACATTGGATTGAATCGCTTCTTCAATGAGCTCTTTTATAGCAGGCTGGCCTTCCAAGCCTTCATCGTAGCCTTCGTCTTCTTTCTCCAATCTTCCCTGAATAACATTAAATCGAATTTTTTCTATTATTTCCTTATTCTTCATCAATCCTCCTTTTATTAAGAATATTTGGTCTCTATATATCTCTAATACGCGATAAAATAGCAGGTATACAATCGTATATCTCGTCCACGGTCTCATCCGGTAATCTGGAGGGCGGACGCTCCTCTAATTCCATTAACCTTTTTAAGGCGTTTGAGATTACTCTATCTTCCATATCCCTGCTTTCAAAACTGTACGGCTGAGAAACATTGCCGAGATGGAGTTCTTTACGCACAAAACGAGCATAGAGACGGGTAGAGGATGCCATAACCCTCCTAACCTGCTCAAGACTCTCCTTACAGTCTGACTGTGAAACAATAGGAAGGCGTAAGTAGCGTTTTATAGAACCGATCTGTTCGTTATCGAGTACGGCCTGCACCGGACAAAATGTGTTGGTTCGATCCAACAGACCGAAAGCATAGTGGATATATTGGGCCCCACTTGTCGCAACCGAAAGATGACTGAACAGTTTTTCAACAGTGGCTTCTATACCCGGCACTTTTGAATCTGCCACCCCTGCTGTGGAATAGCAGGGAATGTCATAATATCGGGCCATCTGAACACAATCTAAATTGTACTGAGCGGTCTCAGGTGCTCCATACATGTCGTGGAGATCGTCCATGCGGGAACGGACTGGGACGCTTCCATAGAGAACCGGGGCGCCCTCACTTATCAGTTGGGTAAGGGTAATACCACACAGGATTTCTGCATTGATCTGAGCGACCATCCCTGCCTCTTTTATCGGGGCGGTCGATCCTCCCTGCGGAGAACTGGAGATTACGAGTGGCATTCCTCTTTTGACAATCTCTATCGACTTTTGAGTGGTATCTTCTACCATCTGTAAAGGGCTTTTAAAAAGGCATGTAATGAAAGATATGATAGGATTTTTCCTCAGATTCGCCTCCCCTCCGGCAATAATCTCCGCCATCTTTATCACATTATCAAGCTGATTCAAAGATGTAAGCCCTGCCTGCACATGTTTCGTTATATTGTTTAAGGAGGCAAAAAACTTGTTTACATCATGGTTTTCTTCTGTTATGTCTTCATCCTGAATGTTCACAGGACGAATAAAAAAGTCCAGATGTTCCAGTTGCTCAGAAATTCTGGCTGCTCGACACAGAAGAGAAACACTGCCCCGGGAGGTCTTGAACTGGGGGATATCGATCTCCAGGTCACCTCCTACCTTTTTAAACCTTTCCATCTCAACATCGAGCCATGTATTGGATTCTGAACCGCTTCCAAAGTAGATCAATGGTACTTTTGCATCGAGTAGTAAAGCGTTTTCCTCTTTTCTGGCACCCAGCTTAACTCTGGAAGGGGCATTTTCTACAGCATCTCGTACCATTTTCTCTGGCACTCTCAAGTTCCAAAAACCATCGCCTTTTTCTACTGTTGCACCGCTTTTTGTAAACAGGTCTACGGCCTCTTCATTATAACAGCTCACCCCGGGGTCACCCAATATCTCTAAAGATGTCTTATCTATCAAATCGATCTGTTCTTGAGAAAGCCTCTCGTATGGTTTAATGAGAGTCCCTTCCCTGTAAGTCTCTTCCATTGTTTACTTTCCTTTCTTATCACTACAGCACCGGTCTTGGACATCACAGTAAAGAGTCTGTTTGAAAGAGGTCTTTCTCACAGACCGTGAAAGCTCATGCTGTGTTTTATTTACCTTTTTCTATATGCCTTCAAATAACTTCGGCAACGGCGGTCTCTGGCCATTATCGCCTCAGTAGCCTTTATAACTCTATCCAAGTCCTGATCTAATGGATTTATGATAACCGCATCCAACCCAAGATACATTGCTATGGATAACATCGCCTGGTTAATATAGGTTCTTCCTGGCAGACCAAAAGATATATTACTAAGACCCAAGACGGTCTTCACCTCAGGAAAAGATCCCTTGATCTCCTTTAATGTCTCTAAGGTCGTCAATCCCTGAGAATCACCGGTACTTATAGGCATCACAATTGGGTCTATGTAAAGTTGATGAAGAGGAATGTCGTTTTCTCTAAGACCATTTATCAGTATCTCACTCACCGCTACTCTTCCGCTCTTGGTTGAGGGAATCCCAGTTTCATCCATGGCCAATCCGACTAATGGGGCATTCTTTGCTTTAGCCAGTGGGAGGATAATCTCCATGCTTTTCTTTTGCGCCTTCACAGAGTTTATCATAGTGGGTCTATCCCCTCTCACCTCCATGCCGGCAGAGATTACAGAAGGATCTGAGCTGTCAATACAGATTGCCCCATCAATGTTATCCTGTATCAATCCCACAAGCCACTTTATATCCGAAACCTCTTCCTCGATAGAACCCCGCCCTGTCCCCACATTTACCCCTATATAGTCAACACCCGCCTCATTTTGTGATCGGGCCAGTTCGAGTAGAAACTGGTCATCTTTCTCTTTTACAGCTTTACTCACCCTCTTTGAGGTTGAATTAATGCATTCACCTATCGTTATCATTGTTGCTCCTTTACTTACAACTGTTAATACCTTCTTCTATTTAGTGTCCAAACGAAAACTGTCTTTTTCGCCAATCTCTGCATCAGATAAAAATTTTAATCCTCAAAATATTCAATATATTCCTGTGGCTAAAATTTTGATCTTCCTTGACCTTGACGAAAAATCCTAGTTTTCGTTCAGACACTATTTAGTAGGGGCACAGCGAACTGTGCCCCTACATACTGAATCACATTATTTCAGGAGAAATCCCCGGGATCTCTTCTACTATCTTTTTGCGGACTTTTTCGGGTATATACCTCTTTTCAGGCCCTTCAAGTATTGAAAGCACCTTCTCTCTTGCCCTTTCGCTGGCAGTGGGTGAACCCATTTCTTCCCATTTCTCCCGATTTTCCCTGTCGCTTAACATAGGACGATACTGTTCCTTCCTCATATGTCTTCTGGTATGGGGTGAGGTAACAAAATGTCCTCCTGGACCTACCTCTTTGATCAGGTCAAACGCCAGGGTTTCCTCCGTCACCTTAATCCCTTCTACTGCGCGCATGATCATACCGATTACCTCGTTGTCGATCACGTATTTTTCATAACTCGCAGACAGACAAAACTCGAGAAATCCTGCTGCATCGTGGATATAATTTGCTCCAGCCAGTGCTACCAATAGCCCTGTTAAAGCAGACTCATAAGCGGACTGTGCATCATTGGTCTTTGAATCGGACATTCCGGCAGTCGTATAGTGGGGAAGATCATAAAAACGAGCCAACTGAGCAGCACCGGCATTCAAAAGGCCCATCTCAATAGCGCCTGATAAGTATTTCATATCTTTCATATCTGCAAGACTGGCAACACACCCGTAAAGAACAGGGGTTCCAGGGTTTACTAGTTGGGTCAAAATAACGCCCATAAGGGTATCCACGTTCAGTACAACGAGATTTGCAGCAAGGGTCACCGGTGAAGTGGCTCCGCACAGGGGTTCTGCAGGCGTAACTACCGGGATGCCTGCCTTGGCAACGCACATCGTAAGATCACTGTAGTGCTCATCCATCTTAAAAGGGCTCAATCCACATGTAACCATAGATATGATTGGTCTTTTTTTAAGCTTATCCGGAGAGCCGCTGATCATCTCCGCCATCTTTATGACATTCCTTACGCCATCGAGGGTATAAACTCCTCCCATCACGTGTTTTTGTGTGAAGTTGAGGCCCGTGCCAAATCTGTTTACATCTATATCTTTTGCTGGAAGCTCATTCGGATATACAGAAAGCATAAAAAAATGTATATTTTCAAGGGTATCTACCAAACGTGCTATATTTTTAACGTCTTCAAGTGTTGAAGGCCTCTTTTTTCCGGTATCCGTATCTACTACATAAAGGGCTGTTCCTCCTGTTCCCATGTGAACCTTTTTACCACCCAGGACAATATCATGTGCTGAATCCCTCCCACATAAAATTACCTCATTGGGTGCCCTCCCTATAAACTCCATGACCAACTCCCTTGGCATCTTAACAATATGGCTCGGAAAGTCCACCTGGCAATTGTTCTCACTGAAAAGGTTCAATGCCCTTTCAGAATTTACCTGAACACCTACATCTTCAAATACACGCATCGATGTCTCATGTATCTTCTTCATGTCCTCATCAGTAAGAGGTCTGTACGCCCCTCCTTCAATACCTTTCCTCAATTTTTTAACCTCCAATCTCCCTTTTAATATCACTTATCTTCTGGCAATACAGTTCTTCATAGTACATACCTTGCAGGGATTAAAGGGTTTTTCTCCAAGTGTATCCGTATCGCCGACCCCAAAGACACCGGATATCGTCTTACTGGGTTCCATCTTAAACTTTGGTTTTAATCTTACGCCTATTGAATTCGAATCGAGGATAGAAAATATCTTTCTTTGTTCTTTTAAGTCCCAATCACAATAACCAGGGCTGAACTTCAGCGTTGTCCTCTTTCTCTCTGAAACCAGTTTTGTCTCATAATCCCTCTGGAATCCATCTACTACACCTTCTACTGCTACTGATCCCATTGTGTCGAGAACATAGGCATCAACGATCTTCCCCTGTTCCATAAGGCCCTTAACCTCTATATCCACAGGTTGGCCTATAGTCCCGATAAAGACGACCAATTTCTGACTTCCTTTCAATGATATTGCAAGATTCTTACTCTTAAAGAAAAGGTGATTGCATATCAATACCCTTTCATTATCTACCTTTTCGATATCTCTTGTTGTATAGAGCAACACAGGAGCCATAATTTCTTCTATGCGCTTTCGATATCTATCTAACTTCCTTTGCATCTTTATTGACAGGGTGCTGTTCTTTCTTATACCGAGAAGCCTCTTTGCATCATCTAGGCTTACCTCTGGATTTATATTCTGCATTACTTCCATAGATTACTCTCCAATGAGCCCCTTGTCCAAAAGAAAGCTCCTTGCCACTTCAAATGCACTATCCTCTTTCTTATCCACCTTGTAGTTGAGTCTCTGCATAATTTTATCCGATATTATCCATGCCAGGCTATTGAGCACCTCCTCGATTTCAGGATACTTCTTTACAACCTCACTTCTTATAAGGGGAGCTGCATAGTATGGGGGAAAAAAAGACTTGTCATCCTTTAGAACTAACAGATTGTATGCTCGTATACGACCATCTGTAGCAAATCCATCGATTACATCAACCTCCCCTTCTGCGCAGGCCTTATACATTAATCCCGGATCCATCTGCTTCGGCCTTTTTTGAAACTTAAAACCGTACCTTCTCACCAGGCCTTGATAGCCGTCTGTTCTCTCTAAAAACTCAGCATCGAATCCAGCCTGCAGCATTTTGACATAAGGTAAAAGATCGCTTATCTTATTCACACGGAGTTCACTGGCATGATCCCTTCTCATGGTTAAGGTATACGTGTTATTAAAGCCAAAAGGCTTGAGTAGGTCCAAACCGTATTCCTTGTTAAAAGTATCCTTAATAATACTGTATACCCTTTCAGGATCATTCATGGTCTTCTTCTTCAGGATATTCACAAGGCTAGTCCCTGTATATTCTGCATAGAGATCGATATCCCCTGATTTCAGTGCATTGAAGCATATCATAGTTCCACCCAGGTTAAATCTCCTTTTCACCTTGATATCTGTGTTATTCTCTATGATCTGGGCCATAAGCTCTCCTGTTATCTCCTGCTCAGTAAAGTGTTTAGACCCTATCGCAATCCTTTTCTCTGTTTTATCCCCCTCTTCTCTATCCGCATCGATGAACACGATTATGATCACAGTCAAGACGATGAATGTAGCGCTCCCAATAATTATCCATAGCCTTCTCATAGCCGCTTATCCCCCATGATTTTCATCTATTGAAAAGCTGTTCCTGTCCAAAACAGACGTTTCATCTTGTGATTTTCAACCCTTTTGGTGTAAAAAACCTTCCTGCCAAGGAAAGGGAAAAATCGAGCAGGAGGGCAAGTAAGGCCGCTGGTATAGCACCTGCCAGCATCAGTTTATAATTGATCGTCCTCAGGCCTCTGAAGATCAGCTCACCTAGACCACCTGCTCCAATCAAGGCCGCCAAGGTAGCGATACCGACACTGATAACAGTTGATGTCCTTATTCCTGCCATTATGACTGGAAACGACAGAGGGAGTTCCACTCTCCATAATATCTGTCCATTCGTCATTCCCATGCCCTTTCCCGCTTCTGTCAATGATTGATCGACTTGCTTTATACCGATGAATGTATTTCGTAAAATGGGAAGTAATGCATAGAGGAAAAGGGCTAAAAGTGCCGGAACCCATCCAATAATTGGAAGACCAAACATCATCAGCACTGGAATGACAAGCCCAAAAAGCGCGAGACTAGGGATCGTCTGTATTGCTGAAACTGCTCCCATAACCGCAGGTGATACCTTTGGAGTACGAGTAAGAAATATCCCTGTAGGTACAGCAAACAAAACAGCAAGGCCTACTGATATAGTAGTTAATTGCAAATGTTCCAATGTAAGAAGAATAACCTCTTCTCCCCTTTCCATAATAAACCCTAGGATTGTCAAAGAATACCTCTCCTTCCCTTTCTTTAGATCATTTCTGTAAAAAGTTCCCTTATTGCCTTTCTGCTGACCAGGCCCTTTAATCGACCTTGGGCTGTCACTACCGGAAATATCTCAAGTGACGGGTTTCTCTTCAGACAGTCCATTACAATAACGACTGTATCGGTTGTCTTCAATACAGGATAATCATAGATGACGGGAGTTTCAGTATCCCTTAAGGAGGCTCTTGTAACCAGGCCTTTAAAGCAACCGTTCGGATCAACAACAGGTAAAGAGCCGACTCGGCGAGAGCGAAATACACCCATGCACTTTTTTTTAAAGTCTCCCTCCTGTTCTTCTTCAAGAGTGACCACATTCCGAATCATCATATCCTCCATCCTAATGAGGCTCAAAGAAAGCTGAAAATAGTAGGTACGTAAGAGGTCACTCACAAATTGATTCGCCGGATTTTCGATGATATCTACAGATGTTCCAATCTGAACCAGCCTTCCCTCATTCATCACAGCAATCCTATCTGCAAGGGCTACGGCCTCTAGGATATCGTGGGTTACAAATACGATAGTCTTCTTTATCTCCTTTTTAAGGGTGAGAAACTCATCCTGGAGTTGTTGTCTGGTTATCGGATCCAGGGCCCCAAAAGGCTCATCCATAAGAAGGATAGGGGGGTCTGAGGCCAGTGCCCTGGCGATTCCAACCCTCTGCTGCTGTCCTCCAGAAAGCTCAACAGGATAACGATCGCAGTATACTCTAGGATCGAGGCCAACCATATGAAGTAAAGATTGTACCCGATCGTTTATCCTGACTTTTTCCCATCCTTCCAACTCCGGCACTAAGCTTATATTTCTCGCCACAGTCAGATGGGGCAGAAGTCCGACATACTGGATAACATACCCCATGCTCCGCCTCAGTTGAACAACATTGTAATCGTATATATCTTTACCGTCTACACATATCTTTCCTCTGGTGAGATTCACGAGTCGATTAATCATTCTGAGGGTCGTTGTCTTCCCACATCCACTGGTGCCAATAAGCGCTAGGGTTTCGCCTTCATGACAATGAAAGGTAAGATCTTCCACCCCTTTCACGTCACCTTTATAGATTTTTGTAACACCCTCAAACCGTATCATATTAAATCTCTTTTCACAATCACCTTAGAAACTCACGAGGCAGTTGACCTCATAGAAGGCCCCTTGATCGTTCATTAAAAACTAAATTTGAATTTTATGTCATATCTATCCTGATCAATTCTACTTGCGAAGGGATATGAAACTTCTCTTCGACATATTCGTATGGTGCAATACCCGGATCATTTTCAAAGAAAAATTTCGCATCTTCTGAGGTCTCCATAAAGGCCTCAAATGTCATATTCTCCTGGACAGCCTTGTTCTGAAAACCCTCGATAATCAGCCTTCTCGCTAAAAAGTCAATGGCAAATGGATTTTGCCCGATCAAGAACCCAATATCGTTGATCATCGGCTCTTGAGATTCATCAATACAGTCACAACTTCTCGTTATGTTATACAAATGGACGATATTGAGCAATCTGCTCCATCGATTCTCCATCATTCCTACCAGATAGTCTGCCATCCTATATGGAAGTGTAGTCTTCCCGCGAAACCAGTCAAGCACCTCTTTGCTTTCCATCTGTATGCAACTGTTACTGCATACAGCGACACACTCACCACAGCCAATACATTTGGCCTCCAGTAGATATGGCAGTCCCTCCTGGTCAAAGATCAAGGCATCCTCAGGGCAGTTCTCTATGCAGATACCACATCCCAAGCAGAGCTCTCTATTTATAAATGGAATATAGAATTGGTGCATCATCTGTTTTCCCCTTGCACTTGCTCCTCCCATTGTCAACCCTTTCACTGCACAGGCTAAATGAGCCATGTCATGCAAGGTGAGATGCACATGGTTAAGTATCGAACCAGCAACATGAAATCCCCCTGCCACAAATGTCTCCTTGAAACGATTGGGGGGATGGGTTAAAAGTGAAACCTCTTCCTCATTAAACTCGAATAGACCCTTAATACAAGTTTCCGGGCGATCCAGGATGATAAAAGGTACTTTTAATGGACCGTCCTCATCCCATCCATGTGATTTTGCCAGTTTAAGATACCTCTGAGGACTCCCAGGTATGTTTTCCTTACGTCCTCTTTCCCCTGAATAGATTACTGTAGAGTCACCACAGCAGATCCGATTGAAGCCCATGCCCCTGAGATAGTCGACGGATGACAGGCAGTATTCGGGGAGCATCCTTGTAGAGCATCTCGGTTCACCAATATGGCTTTTGATCAATACAGGCTCTTTCCAGTCAGTTGTTATATTATTGAAGATCTCTTTTGTCTTTGCGTTGATCCTGTGTTGCCAGCTTTTGGCCTGTGCAGAAAAACCACTCCCCCTTACATCCAAAAACCAGACTGGAAAGGTAGAATCATTCTTGTCCATTCTAATCTCCCCCTTTTATAATCCTCTGCTGCGTTACAGTTACTGAATCCTCCTGCACCATAATGTTTCGGCAGCATTGTCCATTGGGCAAGTTTTTATATTTACCCTTTTACTTTTAATAACTTAATCAATTTCTCATAAAAATAAAGAAATACCTCTACATTCACCTTTTTAAGTGCAAGGCTTCTTGGGAGGTAATCTTTCCCTATGGGTTGTCTTCCCGAACTGCTTTGAGGAGCTTCTCTGAAAAGTCTGGGATAGCAGCAAATACCCTGTTCCAGTTTGGTATCTGCGGGGGACCAAGTGGATTATCGGATATTATCTCTCCAGCAAGATGGATAGCATTTGAGAACATCTCAACTGCTGTTCCTTCATCGTGCCCATAATATTCCACGTTTATTAAACCATTACCGTAATATCGAAGAATGGTGTCTTGAGCTATTCTAAGATATGCCGCACGTAGGGTATTAAAAAACCCAGGTGTATATACGACACCTTCTGTAGGAAGGATTCTAAAGATAGACTTTGTAATGTCTATTGACATCTTTTTAACCCAAGTTCAGGATTATCTGGGGAGATATCCTGGTTTTTATGCTCGTAATTGTCGCAAAACTCTGTCTTGCATATCCTGTTTATTGAACAGTCTCTATATATCTCAGCGAGTATACCAATCTCCAAACCTCAGTCCGCTGGAATACTATTGATAAGGGCAAGGTCTGTAATCATCAAGAATTCGCCTGCCAATGGATAGCGAAAACTGTCATAGTAACATAGAATGTCGATATTTCCTAATATCTTCATGAGTGCCTTAATCAGTGGGGTTACAAAAAGCCTGGTAACCCGACCGTGCATTTTGTTAAGTACCCCTTACAAAATTCATATCCAGTCTTGTCGAGGCTACAGGAAAGGCTAAACGAGTTAACATCTCCCAAGTATACGTAAGTATATCACAATTATGCAATGCGATAATCCGACTCCCCTTTTCTATCTATAACATAGCCATAAGCTATCCAAGCACTCCTTCCCTTACCAGAGACCTCCATATCCAGTTCCTTCTCTTTTACTTCATTGAAAAGTGATTGTATTTGTGGCCCATCGACCCTAATAATTGTCGTGGGTTGGGGCAAGAGAGAAAAGAATTATTTTGCATGTTTGGAAGCATTAACATCCGCATCTTCCAAACTCACAACAATATCTCTAATATACTTGTTTTTTTAACTCTTCCAATATACATATACCCTTAAGGGCCCTTCTTTGGAGTTCAGAGTAAAGAGATGGAAGTATCAGAATTCCCCTGTATTTGGAAATCTCTAAAAGCTCCTCTTCTACCTTATTGGTGCCAAAATTCCTAATCTGTGAAATGTTGCTACCATGCGACTCTGACAAAAATCGATAATATCGATACCCATATTTATTCCATCTCCAAATTGTATCTACACAAAACGCCTTCATATTGATTTTAAAAATTAACACTTACGAGACACCCTAAAGCCTCCTTGATTAAAAAAATAATATAGTAAAAACGGCTGTTTTTTATAAAGTCGTTCGAGTACATTAGTTGGAATTTCAAAAATTCTGCAAAGCGAACTTTAAACGATTTAAAAAGGTCAACACAGGTGAGCAAAGAGGCCTTTAAACCAGCTCTTAACTATAAGAGCCCATATATGTCATTATATATGACTACTTATATTACTCATAGAATAAGCTATTTGTCAAACTTTTTATTTTTCAGCTCCCTTTGCTATATTTAAATGGGGCAATATAATACAAAAATACAATGTTATTTTTAAATGTATAATGGTGTTAATGGTGGAAAAAGGAATTATTCACAGAGAAATTCTGTTTAAAGCAAAACATTAAGAGAAAAATGGAAAGAAAGGATTGAAAATCAGAAGATACAAAAACGGGCACAAAATGTTAAAATTTTGACACACTATCTGCAAACGCTGGGTTCTGTAAAAGCCTTTTAGTGAATTTCAAATATTTTGATACAATAGATCGAACCGCAAGCTGTAATGCATATGCTTTAATCGGCTTCTCCAATAAATGGTTAACGTCTGATGCCACACACATATTCACTACATCATCATTGGCATTACCGGTAATCATAACTGTATCCTCATAAACTGTTGGAAACTTTTTCTCTATAATATCAAGGAAAGAAAATCCACTTTTTCCTTTCAGAAAAACATCCACCACAAATATCGCAACCCCTAAATCACGATTCAGACAGTACGATATTGCATCATCCACATCTGTAAAATAAATGACATCGCCCCACGTATAGAATCCGGTAATTATTTCTGAGACTACTTCACATATAATTGAGTCATCATCAACGATGATAACGTCTAATCCATCAGACACGCCATTTCTCCTTTACCTTTTGTGAACTTCCATCCATGAATAGGATATTTTGCAATTTTTGAAGTGGTGCCGAAGAGGGGAATCGAACCCCTACGAGGATGCCCTCACTAGACCCTGAACCTAGCGCGTCTACCAGTTCCGCCACTTCGGCATATTATCTCATTTTTATACATTCAGAAATAGCGCCTTTCCCCTCTCTCTGCTATTTTCTTGATCTTGAACAGAATCCCTCTATTTATTGATGGATACATAACAGAAAACATTTGCAAAATACGTACATTTAACTTATACTTTGTCAAAAAAAAATTGTCAAGTCAATTTTATTTGAATAAATACCAATGATTACTATACATTAACATCTATCATTACATATAATCTGAAGGAAAGTATTTTATGAAAATCATTAATGGCTCTGGTGAGTTAAGAAAAAAATTGAACAACCCTGTTATAACTATAGGAAATTTTGATGGTATTCACCTTGGACACCAAAAGATATTCAAAGAGGTCAAAGACCGAGCTTTTGAATTGAAAGGAGACTCAATAGTCTATACATTCCACCCCCATCCTGTAAATATATTGGTACCTCAGAAAAAAGTCCCTTTGATTACTTCCTTTTCTGAAAAGATGAAATTGCTTGAAGAGTCAGGCATTGATATTGTTATTTGTGAAGAGTTTAGTGCTGAATATGCCAACCTTTCACCAAGGCAGTTTATAAAGAATATCCTTTTGGATAAGATTGGCATAAGGGCTATCTTTGTTGGTTATGATTATGCTTTTGGCAAAGGCAGAGAGGGAAACATAAATACACTGAGACAGTTAGGTAAAGAGTTTGATTTTCATGTAAATACCGTTGATACAGTCAAACTGGATGGTGTAACCGTTAGTAGTACAAAGATCAGGGATTTCATCCAGAAGGGAGAAGTAGGAGAGGTTAGAAGGTTTTTAGGAAGAGACTATTCTATCTCCGGAAAGGTAGGAAGAGGAAAGAGCAGAGGCAAAGGGTTGGGGTTCCCTACTGCAAACCTGAAGTCAATCATTGAAATCATCCCCAAACCTGGTATTTATGTAACCTATGTTTTATACAGAGGTGAGCAGTATCAAGGCGTTGTAAATATCGGCTTTAATCCTACTTTTAAAGACAAAACCCTGTCTGTTGAGGCACATATCTTTGACTTTAATAGAGACATTTATGACGAAGAAATTCGGTTATCCTTTGTGGATCGGCTAAGAGATGAAAAAATCTTCAATGGTCCAGATGAACTTGTAAAACAGATTGATAAGGATGTTAAAAGGGCGAAAGAGATTTTTTGTAGTAAAAAAAACGAAACGGTCTTATCCTCGGATTAATCAGTTTACAGATAAAAAAGGCTTGCAGGTTATCAAAAAAATGCAAGCCTTACTCTGTCAATTGGAGGCGGCACCCGGATTCGAACCGGGGAGTAAAGGTTTTGCAGACCTCTGCCTTACCACTTGGCTATGCCGCCATTTTGGAGCGGGAAACGGGATTTGAACCCGCGACTTCAACCTTGGCAAGGTTGCACTCTACCACTGAGTTATTCCCGCCCAAAGACTTCTTTTTGAATAATAACAAATTCCTCCGTATTGTCAAATAAAAAACGCCTAGCGATTCAGATCCTCAGCATTTTTAAAGAACCTATAAAAGTAATCAACCCCTGACCATATAGTTATCGCTAATGCAATCCATAACAAAAACATGCCAACGATATGAAAATCTATATTTATATATTCATAGTGCAAGAGTAATCCAATCAGGGAGACATCCTGGAATATTGTTTTGTATTTGCCCAAGTTTGAGGAGGCCATTACTGCTCCATCAAGAGCTTTTATCCCCCTCAGTCCTGTTACGGCGATCTCCCTGGAGAGAATAATAACCACCATCCATGCAGGGACCCTCCCTAAAGGGATAAGCATGATGAGGGGTGCAACAATTAGGAGCTTATCGGCCAGGGGATCAAGTATCTTCCCCAATACGGTTACAGAATCTTGCTGGCGCGCGAAATAACCATCCAACATATCGGTAATAGCACCTAATGAGAAAAGTAACGCAGCAAAAAAGGCATATGATTTTTCTTCAAATAAAAGGAGTATTACAATAAAAGGTATGACCGTTATCCTCAATATGGTAAGAAAAACTGGCAGATTCAACATTGTTCAATCTTTCCCTGTAGAAGAACTGTTCTTATATCTTTCAAAATAGTTTAGGACTCTCTTGACAAATTTTTGAGTAGAATCAAACGGTGGAATATCATTGTGCTTTTTAACTGCACCCCCCCCGGCATGATACGCAGCAATGGCTAATGGCAGATTGTCATCAAAACGAGAGATGAGTGATTTTAAATACTTCACCCCTCCTTCGACATTATCTTCGGGATTAAATACATTCTCCACACCCAAATCCTTTGCGGTCTCTGGCATCAGCTGCATTAAGCCTTTTGCCCCAGCTTTTGAAACTGCTGTGGGATTAAAATCAGACTCTACCTTAATGATGGCTCTTATCAGGGCATCATCTACCATGTATTTCTTCGACATTTTTGAAATAAGTGACATATAGTCGACAGGCCCATATTCAATATCCGTCTCTTTAAAAATTAGGCTAAACTTGGGATCCGTTGGAACATTGGTAAAGTGAATTACACCCTGTTCATCCGTAAAGCTGTAAATATCAGCCAAAGATATATCAGGGTATATAAGTAAAAAGAAGAGCCCTACAAAAAAAACGATAGATTTACCTTTTGTAAGTAGCATTTCTTTATAGATCATTGATTCAAGTTTTTTCTTTTTTGTATCTTTCAAGGCATTCTTTGCTGCAAAAATACAATTGCTTACTGTTGATTCTTAATGGAAAAGAGCCCCTTTTCGTTATATATGTATCACAATACGGGTCCTTTATCATCTCATCTTCTTCTGGCTTTTTGTTTAAAAGGGTAATAGTATCATCCTGTTTTGCTAAAGGAGAAAAAAGCACTTTAAACAATTTAAACAAAAGAAAAAATAGAAAAATAAAAAATGCTAAACGCAAAAACCCCACTGTCTTTCCTCAATCATCAATCTTCAATCTTCACTACTTTTTTTTCATCCCCAGTTTCATCTAACAGTTCATTTATAGACTTTTTGAATAAAGGATGAATCAATTCAGGGCTAACTTCATTAAGGGGTATCATAACAAATCTTCTCTCCTTAATCAAGGGGTGAGGAACTTGAAGATATTCAGTGTTTACAATCTCATCGTTGAAGAACAGTATATCTAAATCAATCGTTCTGGATGACCATTTCTTTTCTCTCTTCCTTTCGAATTTTTTTTCGATATCCTGTAATATTTTTAAAAGCTTATATACGGTAAGCGGAGTCTCGATTTTGATTACACAATTAATAAACCAGTTTTGGTCCTCATTACCCCACGGCTCTGTTCTATAAAAAGAAGACCGTTCTTTAATCGAGTTTCCCTCAAAACTTGAAACCTCATTTATGGCCTCTTTACAATTCTTGATCTTATCACCAAGGTTTGATCCAACTCCGATATGTGCAATATTTTTCAGTGTTATATTCAAATCCCTACATCTTTCATCCGACTTATACCCTCAATAATCTTTTCTTTGGATACAGTTAATGCCATACGTATATATCCTTCACCACAGTCACCGAATCCATTCCCTGGGGTAGTTACAATCCCTGCCCTGTTTAATAAATGCGCACTAAATGATGCAGATGAATGTCTATCTGGGACAGGAACCCAAATATAAAAAGCTGCTTTGGGAATTTCAGGTTTTAAACCCACCTCTATAAGCCCGTCTATTAGCGCATCTCTTCTTTGCTGATATATTCTTCTCATCTTATCCACTGATGATTGATCCCCTTCCAATGCCTCAATCCCCGCTTCCTGTATTGCCTGAAACAGACCTGAATCTACATTCGTCTTGATCCCTCCCAATCCCTTTAATACATAAGCATTACCCACTGCAAACCCAACTCGCCACCCAGTCATATTATATGTTTTAGATAGGGAGTGAAATTCTATGCCGACATCCTTGGCCCCTTTGATCTCTAAAAAGCTGATTGGGGGATCTCCATCATAATAGATCTCTGTATAAGGGGCATCATGACATACAATTATGTTGTACTTCAGGGCAAACTCTATAAGCTCCTCGAAAAAGTCTCTGGTTGCGACAGAAGCAGTTGGGTTATTCGGATAATTGAGGAATATCAATTTCGCTTTTCGTGCAATAGGTTCCGGTATCTTATTTAAATCCGGAAGGAACCTGTTCTCTTTTAAAAGGGGGAAAAAATAGGGTTTGCCCCCAGCGAATTTCGCTCCTATACTATAAACCGGATAGGCTGGGTCAGGAACTAAAGCGATATCTCCAGGATTCACAAAGGCCAATGAAATGTGAGCTATCCCTTCCTTCGATCCAATTAAAGAAAGGACCTCTTCTTTTGGATCTAATTCTACATTGAACCGCATTTTATACCATCTGGACACAGCCATCCTAAACTCAATCATCCCTTCATAAGAAGGGTACCTATGGTTTTTTCTGTCCTCTATTGCATATTTCATCCTATCTATAATATTTGATGGCGTCGGTATATCCGGGTCACCAATACTCAGGTCTATGATATCTATCCCCTTAGTAATCTGTTCTTCCTTCAACTTATCGATAGTTGCGAATAGATAAGGAGGTAACTCCTTTATCCGGCTTGCCTTTTCCACCTTAAACATTAAATCGTGCCTCCTTACAAAATATAAACTGCAATATTTAAATAGAGAATACTCGTTTTAAAAAATATTCAGGTTTTCTAATCGATCTTTTGATTGAGGGAGATTGTTTATAAAACGTATTCTGCTTCCACATAATTCCTTAGTGTCCCTATTCCCTCAATGACAACCTCAATCGTATCTCCTACACTCATCGGACCGATGCCAGAGGGGGTCCCTGTTGCAATTATGTCACCCGGAAGGAGGGTCATAACCTCGGATATAAAGCTCACCAGATAAGGGATATCGAAAATAAGGTGTTTCGTGTTGGATGACTGCTTCAATTCTCCATTTAAAAAAGACATTATATCGAGATTCCCCGGGTCAATGTCAGCGACTATAAAAGGTCCTACTGCAGCAAATGTATCGAATGCCTTTGACCTTGTAAATTGTCCAGGCCTCGATTGAATATCCCTGGCAGTTACATCATTAAAACATGTATACCCTAATACTGCATCTAAGGCCTCATCTTTGTCTATGTTCTTAATTTCTCTTTTTATTACAAAGGCAAGCTCTGCCTCATAGTCTACCCTTTGTGAACTTCTCGGATATACTATCGGATCTCCATCCCCAATTATTGAGGTGTCAGGTTTTAAAAACAGCATCGGTTCTTGTGGGAGTTTTTTCTTTACTTCTTCGGCATGGTCTCTATAATTGAGGCCTATTGCTATTATCTTTGTGGGATTGCATGGAGGAAGTATCTTGATCGCTTCAAAGCTATACTCTTTTTTTGTTACAGTATAACTCCCATAAATATCCCCCTCAATCTCACAAACAGTATTGCCTTCAACGTTTCCATACTTGGAAACCCCATCCTTTAAAAATCGAACCAGTCTCATCTTAACTCCATTACATCCTGCATATCGTATAGTCCATTTTCCTTATGAACAACCCATTTTGCGGCTTTCACAGCTCCTCTGGCAAAGCCTTCTCTGCTGTGCGCTCTATGGGTAACCTCCAACCTTTCACCTAACCCACCGAAGATTACTGTATGTTCTCCAACAATATCCCCGGCCCTCACAGCTTGAATCCCGATCTCTTGTTGCGTCCTCTCTCCAATATTGCCTTTTCGTCCATAGACCCCTACCGTATTAATATCCCTTTTAAGGGTTTCGGCGAGTATCTGGGCAATCTTCATCGCAGTTCCACTGGGTGAATCTTTTTTAAACCTGTGGTGTGCCTCGATAATCTCAATATCGTAGTCATCTTTTAAAACCTCTCCAATATTTTGGATGATTTTAAATAAGAGATTGACCCCTACGCTCATATTTGGAGAGATGACACACCTTGTATTTTTCGATAGTTCTCTGACCTCTTCTATCTGTTGGGATGAAAACCCTGTACTCCCTATTACAATCGGAACGTTGTTTTCGGCTGCAATCTTTAAGTGATTCATAGATGCCGTGTTATTTGTAAAGTCTATGATTACATCGCCCAAATGAATGACCTCTTTGAGGTTGTCTTTTATATCTATATTCAACTTTCCCAGGCCAACAAGCTCACCCGCATCTCGACCGATGGCAGGATGTCCCTTAAACTCCACCCCAGCAATAAGGTCAATCCCCCCTGTTTCATTTATCGCATGTATGATCCTATTGCCCATTCTGCCAGAGGCACCGACAACAATAGATTTCAACATCATTTTTTCTCCTTATTTAGTAACTGTTTAACCTTTTGAAATTTTGTTGTTTCAACGGTGGACAAATTGCGCTCATCCTTTTGAGTGTCTCACCCGATTATTGCATCATCCCATAAGCGCCCTTCGTATATCACCCTGGCATCCCCCTCCAGGTATACTTCATCAAAGGCTTCCTCTTTATACCTAAAATGGATATTTAGGATCTCCCCACCTTTGGTCTTTACTGCAACCGGGGGAGAAACCGCCCCTTTTAAGTATCCTATAAGAGAAGCTGCGACTGCTCCTGTACCGCAGGCAAGGGTCTCATCTTCGACACCCCTTTCATATGTTCGGATAATAATATTTGATCTATCCCATACACTAACGAAGTTTACATTCGTACCTGTCGGCTTATATTCGCTGTGGTAACGTATTATTCTGCCCAGCTTTACTACTGGGTATCTATATAAATCTTCAACGAATTCTACGACATGAGGCACCCCTGTATTGATGAAATCAACATGATGCTCCTCACCATCAAGAAATATTCTTTTATCGAGCTCGACACAACAGGGAATCGTCATTTCAAGTTTTACCCTGTCCTTAAGAATTTCAGCCTTAATTATGCCGGCCAGTGTCTCAAACGACATCTCTTTTCCCGCAATCCCCTTCAGATAAGCAAACTTGGCTGCACACCTACCACCGTTACCACACATTTCAGCCTCGCTTCCGTCTGCATTGAAGAACTTCCACTTGAAATCAGCTTTTTCCGATCCCTGTATTACAATAAACCCATCTGCCCCTACTGAGACCTTTCTGAGGCAGGTTTTCATCACAAGGTGCCTGAGGCTATCACCATTAATAATACCTTTACGATTATCTACGATTATGAAGTCGTTTCCACTTCCACTCATCTTGAAAAAATCTATTTTTTTCATTGCAATTCTTAAGATTTTAAGATTATTTTAGCCTTTATGAAAGAGCCGTTTTCGAGACAGATTCAACTGTTGTCAAATTTCATGAGGACAAACCATTTTTTAAAAAGAAAGGAATTGGGGAATATGTTCTCCCTTAATCAGATCATCGTACTCCTCTCTTTCCCTGATTATATAAAAACGATCTCCAGCCACCATGACTTCTGAAACACGGAGACGGGAATTATAGTTTGAAGACATAGTAAAACCGTAAGCACCGGCACTCATAATGACTGCTAAATCCCCACGTTCAAATTGGTGCATTTCTCTGTCTCTTGCCAAAAAATCACCGGATTCGCATATCGGCCCTACAAGATCAGCCTTGAATCGACCCTTGTCCTCCAGTTTAACAGATTGAATTCCATGGTAAGAACCATAGAGGGTTGGACGTGCAAGATCATTCATTGCGGCATCAACGACAACAAAGTTTTTCTCTTCACCTTCTTTCTTATAGAGCACCTTGGTGACCAAGACTCCGGCATTTCCAACAATCACTCTGCCTGGCTCTAATATCAATGTACAATTCAAATCAGAGATCTGTTTAATCACTTCATGCGCATAGATGTTTGGATGAGGAGGGGTCTCCTCATCATAGGTTATTCCCAAACCCCCGCCCAAATCTATATAGCTTATATCTATCCCTTCCTTTTTCAATTCTGAGATCAGTTCCCTTATCCTTTCAAGGGTGTCAGTAAAGGGAGTTATATCGGTAATCTGAGATCCAATATGACAGTCTACCCCTATGATGTCAATATGTTTTAGCCTTTTGGCATAGATATACTTTTCAAGGGACTTATCTCTATTAATCCCGAATTTATGCTCCTTCAGACCGGTAGATATATATGGGTGTGTTTTAGGATCTATATCCGGATTTATTCTAAAAGAGATCCTTGCCCTTGTACCGATCTTCCCTGCCATATGGTCTATGACCTCCAGTTCTTGAGTCGACTCGATATTAAACATAAGGATATCTGTCTGAAGTGCAAACTCTATTTCGTCAATCTTTTTCCCTACACCGGAATATACGATCTTTCTCGGTTCAGCCCCGGCAATTAATGCTCGAAATAACTCTCCTCCTGATACAATATCTACTCCACTGCCTTGATTGACGAATGTCTTCAGTACAGCGATATTTGAGTTGGCTTTAACAGAAAAGCAGACAAGGTGTTTAATAGAAGAAAAAGCAGTGTCAAAAACATTGAAATGGTTTAACAAGGTATTATGGCTATAAAGGTAAAAGGGGGTTTCAACATCCTTCGCAATCTCAGATATCGGTACATATTCACAGTAGAGTTCGTTATCTTTGTATTGGAAGTCATGCATAACTTTTATCCTGTTATTGAAAAATGTTAATATGGCTATTGGCTTAACCGAGCAAAGGCAGTCATATTTATAATCGCGTGCAACTTATCTGAGCAGTGTAGAGAGCGTTTAGAAAGAACAGGGGGAAAGATTCGAGTTTTGCACGGGTTAAATCTGATTGCCGCCTTTGCAGCCAAAATTTTAAGAATCTAAACTGTTACAGTTTTTTCTTGGAAGAACAATTTTTATCAGAGGAAAGAAAAACTCCCTAATGATATGCAGGCATTTGCCATTTGATCTCAACAAGATTTGAATCTTTACTGAAGATACCATCTAAATTATAGGACAAAACCTTGTAGGTATACGTTGAACGGGCAGTCAAGTCTTTATCCACATACTCCATAATACCATCTTTAAGTATTGCCTGTTTATAGGGTTTCCCCCTGAGTTCTATATCAGCCAGCCTCTTGAACTTCTTCGGACAGTCAGGGCAATCCGAATTATCAGATTTTGCCGTGCTTCTCAAGACCTTACATCCGGTCAAATCAGTGAGTTTTGATCCATCTGTATTTCTTTCAGGAATCGTCCAATAAAGGGTGATTGCTTCTTCTCCAGCAATCGTACTTAAATCATTTACTGCCATAGGAGTAGAAGTATCAGGAGCGACAGGGAATCCCTTTTTACCGCATCCAGATATTCCTGTCAATACACAAAGGACCAACACAATGAAGAAAACTTGAGTTGAAATCGCCTTTTTATTTGTCATTTTATATAGATACTTTTATCCCCTCTATCTTTTCATGGCATGAATTCTTAACCTGAGCGCATTGGTTCGGATGAAACCCTCAGCGTCTCTTTGGTTATAGACAGCATCTTCTTCAAAGGTGGCAAAATCATGCCGATAAAGAGACTGGTTTGACTTCCTCCCAGTTACAAGACAATTCCCCTTATACAGCTTGAGTCTTATAGTCCCTGATACATCCTTCTGAGTCTCATCAATAGTCTTCTTTAGAAGCTCCGTTTCAGGCGAAAACCAGTAACCATAGTATATCAACTCTGAATATTTTGGTATCAAAGAGTCCCTAAAGTGCATAACCTCTCTATCCATTGTTATCGATTCCATAGCCTTATGGGCAATATGCAATATGGTCCCTCCTGGTGTTTCATAGACACCACGAGACTTCATGCCAACATATCGATTCTCTACGATGTCGAGTCGTCCGATTCCGTTTTTTCCACCCAGTTCGTTGAGGTGTTTCATCAAATTTGCTGGGCTTTTCTTTTCGCCGTTAACAGCTACAGGGATACCTGATTCAAAGTCAATCTCCACATAAGTAGCTTTATCTGGCGCTTTTTCTGGTGACACAGAGAGGAGATACATCTCTTCATCAGGTTCTGCCCATGGATCCTCAAGGATGCCTCCCTCGAAACTGATATGGAAGAGGTTTCTATCACAACTATAAGGCTTTTCCTCTGTAATCGTAACAGGGATTTTATATTTCTCGGCATACGCTATTAAAGACTTTCGAGAACTGAGTTCCCATTCCCTCCAAGGGGCGATAATTTTAATCTGAGGATCGAGCGAAAGGTATGTCAGCTCGAATCTTACCTGATCGTTTCCCTTCCCGGTTGCGCCGTGACATACTGCATCTGCATTTTCTTTTTTAGCGATCTCTATCTGTTTCTTTGCAATGATTGGCCTTGCAATGGATGTGCCTAAAAGGTACCCCCCCTCATATACCGCATTCGCCTTTAACATGGGGAAAATATATTCTCTCGTGAATTCCTCTTGTAAATCCTCTATATAAACCTTGTAAGCTCCAGTATTTATCGCTTTCTCCTCTAAGTTTTCAAGCTCTTCTTCTTGCCCAAGGTCAGCAGTATACGTCACAACATCGCAATCATAGGTTTGAATCAACCACTCGAGTATAACCGAGGTGTCCAACCCCCCCGAATACGCCAGAACGACTTTCTTTACTTTCGATCCCATATTCCTCCTTCTCCTGTTCATTTTTTATTCGTACGTGGTTGATGTGCATCCGGAAAATATATCAATCAAAACCCGAATCACTTTATCCACTTCTTCTTTTGTAACAATAAGCGGAGGAAGAAAACGAAGGGTCTTTCCCATTGTACAATTGATAAGGACTCCCCTACCCATACATTCCTTGACAATCTCTCCTCCATCGGATTCAAGCTCCATCCCGAGGATAAGTCCTTTGCCCCGCACCTCTTTTATAAATGGGTATTGCCATTTCATTTGGATAAGCTTTTTGAAAAAGTATTTTCCCATCTCCATACAGTTTTGCAAAATCCCGTTTTCAAGGATCGTTTTAACATTAGCCAAGGCAGAGGCTGTAGCTATCGGATTCCCACCAAATGTTGAGGCATGAGAACCAGGGGAGAAAGATTCGGCGAATTCCTTTCTTGCAAGCATGGCACCAATGGGTACTCCCCCCGCTAAACCTTTGGCAAGGGTCATAATGTCTGGTTTCACATCATAGCTCTCATAAGCAAAGAGTGTCCCTGTCCTGCCTAAACCCACCTGGACTTCATCGAAGATAAGCAATATACCATAGGTATCACAGACTTTCCTCAAACCTTTTAAGTAATTATCCGAGGGGCAGTTAACTCCTCCTTCCCCTTGAATCGGTTCAACGAGAATCGCACATGTTTTTCTATTGATGGCTTTCTCAATAGCCTGAATGTCATTAAACGGCACATATGTGAAACCTGAAAGCAACGGCTCAAAACCCTTATGGAACTTCTCCTGTCCTGTTGCAGTAACGGTTGCCATTGTTCTGCCATGGAAGGAATTTGTCATTGTAATTATTTCGGGGGGACCGTCTTTGCCTGTTTCTTTTGTATACTTACGTGCAAGTTTAATAGCCGCTTCATTCGCCTCTGCTCCACTGTTGCAGAAGAACACCTTGTCTGCAAAAGAATTCTCAATCAAAAGCTTTGCTAGTTTTGCCTGAGGCTCTGTATAATAAAGATTGGATATATGTATAAGCCTATTTGACTGTTCTTTTATCGCCTCAACAATCTTAGGATGACAATGACCGAGGTTACACACAGCCAGCCCACTGACAAAATCGATATATTCTCTGCCGTCAGAATCCCATACTTTGCAACCCTTGCCCTTGGTGATTACGATGGGCAAACGGGAGTAAGTGGATGCAATATACGTATCAGAAATATTCATTATTCTCTCTTTTTCCATTAGATCACAACTCTTCTCCTCTTATAAATTTGGACTATTGTCTATTCAGAAATGACCAATCTTGTCCTCACTCAAGGAAGGCAAATATTGTATCCGCAGAAATATAGAGACATATTTCTGGGATTACAATCTTTTTCTTACAAAGAGATTGAACAAAAGGGCCATTTGTGGATGGACAATAAAGTAAAATTTGATTAATATCATACATAATTTTTTATTGCAAATCAAATCAAAACTTACGATATTAGCTCTTTGAAAGACCCTCTAAGGTGGCAAACAGATTTTAATCAGTGAAAAAACCCTATCTTTTCCCCAGAATGTATCAAAAAATTACTTATCAAAATCTAGTACCTTAGAAAAAAGATTACTTGTGTTAATAAAGCCACCTTGCCTTTAGACAGAGTTTATGCTATTTGTTATCCAATTTGGTTATGATACATGGTTTCTATCTAAAAATGAACAATCTTGTTAACAATCGAGGAAGGCTAAAGTTTCAACTGCTGGAATATGATTAACAAGAAGGGGAATAGTAGGATGAGCGCTTGAATCTGAGCATGGCTCAGAGATTGGGCAAAAGGCTATTTTTGGATGTGTACTCAATCCAGACTGTTAACAAGGGTTTTGACACGAAATGCACACGATAAAAAAAAGATGGTATAACAAAGAACCCAACAAAGAAATTCAAAGGCTTTTATCCAGAGAACTCAGCATTTCACCCCTTATCTCTCAGATCCTTATAAATAGAGGAATTGAGGAAACTGACAGTGCGCATCGCTTCTTATACCCAGGTTTATCTCAATTACACCCCCCTTTTATGATGAAGGATATAAAAAAAGCATTACATCGATTAATACATGCGATCAAAACAAAGGAAAAGATAATAATCTATGGTGATTATGATGTTGATGGTATTACATCTGTAGCGGTGTTATTGACTTTCTTAAGAAATTTAGGGGCGAATGCCTCCTTTTATATCCCTCATAGATTATCCGAAGGGTATGGGCTCAATGCCAATGCAATGGAAAGTATAATACGCTTAGGGGCAAAACTCTTAATTACTGTAGACTGTGGCATAAATGATATTGAAGAAGTCAGCCTTGCTCAAAGAGAGGGGTTAGATGTAATTATCACAGATCACCATGAGGTACCTGATATCCTTCCGCCAGCATGTGCAATACTGAACCCAAAACAGAAAGACTGTGGTTTTCCCTATAAGTCACTTGCGGGTGTAGGAATAGCCTTTAACCTGATTATTGCTCTTCGAACAAGGCTGAGGGAAATGGGATTTTGGAAGCATAAAAGGATACCAAATCTAAAAGAGTATCTCGACCTTGTTGCACTCGGGACTATAGCCGATGTTGTCCCATTAACAGATGAGAACCGGATCATCGTAAAATTCGGCCTTGAGCAGTTAACGTATAGCACAAGACCTGGGATAATAGCTTTAAAAGAGGTAAGCGAACTAAAAAATACGATTATAACCCCATGGATGGTGGGATACAGACTTGCACCCAGGTTGAATGCTGCTGGCCGTTTATCAAGGGCAGATGAAGGCGTCAGATTACTTACAACTCAGGATCTTAAAGAGGCAGAAGGTATCGCAAGAGTTCTTGATATAGAAAATACAAAAAGACAGCAGATCGAGGATCAGATTCTTAAAGATGCGAAAGAGATGATTAAAAAGGATGAGAGTTTACTCCTTAAAAGAACAATCACTCTGGCATCCTGCAACTGGCATCCAGGTATAATGGGTATTGTAGCATCGAGGTTAGTTGAAGAGTATTATAAACCGACAGTAATGATTAGTCTGGATAATGCAGTGGGAAAAGGATCGGCAAGGAGTATCGAAGGCTTCCATCTCTATGAGGGGATTAGAGAGTGCGCTCACCTGCTTAAGGCCTTCGGTGGTCACAAGTACGCAGCTGGCCTTACGATCGACGAAAAAAACATCCCAGCGTTTCGGGATCTTTTTGAAAAGATTGTAAAAAATACCCTGTCGGAAGATGATTTTACCCCAAAGATATCTATCGATGCCGAGATAACCATAAAAGAATTAACAGAGGGCTTATTAGAGGAGTTAGAGATACTCGCTCCATTCGGTCCTTCAAACCCAGAGCCCACTTTTTCTTCTTCTCTATTATATGTTTTGAACTCCAATATAGTAGGCAACGAGCATCTAAAACTAAGATTAAAGCAAGATGGCTGTGTATGCGATGCGATTGGCTTTTATATGGGAAAGAATACTGTCCTCCCGAGACAATACATAAAAGCAGCCTTCTCTTCCCAAATCAATAACTGGCAAGGAATAAAAACAATCCAGATGAAACTGAAGGACATTCATATTGTGGATTGACAATGAGTAGGTATATTTTTATAAAAAGGATACCATTTCTATACTTAAAGACTATAGTTGTATTGTCATGCCTTTGAAAGGCTCACTATGGTCTCGATGTGAAAGGTTTGGGGGAAAAGGTCTATAGTTTGGCCAGTAATCATCTTGTATCCATTATCAATGAGTACCTTTATATCTCGAGCCATTGTTGTCGGGTCGCATGATACCATGATGATTTGATGAGCATTCAACTGAATCAATTTCTCCATCAATATTTTTGGGCACCCCCTTCGTGGTGGATCGACAATGACAACATCTGCTGAGCGTATATTTAAAAAGCAGGGCTTTGATAGTATATCCTGCCTGTAAAATTCCATGTTTTTGATCTTGTTTCGTTTTGCATTCTCTTTTGCCAATCTTAAAGACTCCCTATTGTTATCTATTCCGATCACACGATCAAAATATGAAGCCACAGAGATGGAAAGAAAGCCTACACCACAGAAAAGATCTAGTAACAGACCACTCCCCTTGTAATCTACCAATCCTCTTATGATTTCAATGATTTTTTTGTATAGAGTAATATGTCCCTGGAAGAAGGTCCTTCCATTAACAAGGTATTTGAAATCATCGATTGAAAATTCAATATGCGAAGCTCCGACAAATAAACGATCATTCCTTCCTTTAGAACAAGTAAGGCCAATGCTGAGATCCTTCCTTTGCATTAATGACTCATAGATTTCATAGAGGTATCTTTTCTTATTCTCTATTCTTCCCTCTATGTTGAAGTAGATATCCCTTCCATTTGTGATGAAACGCACTGAATCTGTATATTTAAGAAAAAAAGAATCTACTTTGAGTACAAAGATTGCATTGCTTACTGATGACACAATCATCGGGCATTCTGTAATCGGTACAATATCGTTCGAATTCAATCGGTAAAATCCAACCTCAGAGCTTTTGTGAGATATATGAAGCATACCACGAAGCCTGGTTCCTTTAAACTCCGGATCAAAAACCAACGGTGGAAATGTAAAACTACTCTTTGCGATCCTGTTAATGCTTTCCTCAACAATCTTTCTTTTTATCTCGATCTGCTGAGAATAATCTATATGTTGCCATTGACAGCCTCCACATCCCTCTAAAAAATGCTCACAAAACGGTATGGTTCGATACCTTGAATGGCGAATGATATCCACAAGCCTTCCTCTTAGAATTCCCTTCCTTTTATGGATAGAAGAGATACGGATGTAATCGCCCGGTGCAGTATTGGGAATCAATATGACCCCATAATTCGTTCTGGCAAGGCCATCTCCACCATAGACAAGCTTTTCTATACTTACATTAATGCTATCAGGAATCGAATTAATCATTTTCAACCTTCTCTATACTATCCTACCCTTTTAAGCCGTAATGTCAATTATTAAACGGTCATTGTCTTAATACATTTAATTTATAAAATTCATGAGCGATCTTTTTATCATTATATAATTCTTTGAAAAAAGGTTTGACTAGACTTCGCCTAAAAGTTATGCTAAAGGGCAGTGTTAATCTAACCATATAAAGTAAAAAGAGGAACTCAGCATATGGAAATGTTCAGTATCAAAACCAGCCAACGAACAGAGATGATCGATATAACCAGTTATGTCTTAAAGGCAGTTTCAGAAAGTAAGGTAACAGATGGTATCTGTTCCATTTTTGTTCCCCATACGACATCGGCAGTCACTATAAATGAGAATGCAGACCCGAGTGTTCCTCAGGATATTGTTATGCAGCTCAACAAGGTTATCCCCCATAATGACAATTATCGACATGCCGAGGGAAATTCAGATGCACATATAAAGACCAGCCTCATTGGATCTTCTGAGACAATCATTGTGGAAGGTGGAAGATTGGTATTGGGAACCTGGCAGTCCCTATTCTTCTGCGAGTTTGATGGGCCTAGAGCAAGAAAGTTTTATGTGAAGGTCATAAAAATGTAACTCAGACTGAAATACGAAAAATTCCTTGTAATAATGGCCTATCTATACTATTTTAAAGTGAATATGATGTTTTTGCTATCCAGTAATACACCCTTTTGAAAAGTGGGAACCAACCGGCAACTTTAATTCAAAAATCCTTTGTTTATTAAAGGATTGAATATGGAGAACCATGAGAATCATTCTCTTTACAGGAAAAGGTGGAGTAGGAAAAACAACGGTGTCTGCTGCTACAGCTGTAAGGTGTGCAAATCTAGGTTATAAAACCCTGATAATAAGTACTGACTCTGCCCATAGCTTGGCAGATTCATTTGATATGGAAATAGGAAACCAACCTACATACATCACTGATAATCTTTACGGTGAAGAGATCGACATTAATTATGAGATCAAAAAAAACTGGGGTCCAATCCAGAGCTTTATGCAAGATTTCTTAAAGTATCGAGGGTTCGGAAGTATAATCGCTGAGGAGTTATCCGTATTCCCAGGCATGGAGGAGGTATTCAGTCTTTTACAGCTAAAAGACTTTTATATGGAGGAGAGTTACGATGTTATTATTATTGACTGTGCTCCCACGGGTGATGCATTCAGGTTACTTGCTGTTCCTGATATTGCAAAATGGTATATGGAAAGGATATTCAATGTAGAGAGAATCCTTTTTAAGGCAGTAAGACCTGTGGCTAAGCGTTTGGTTGACATGCCTTTGCCTTCTGATAATGTCTTTGAAAGCATGGAGGGACTCTACAAAAACCTCATCGGCATGAAAGAGCTATTAACGGATATCGAAATTTCCTCAATCAGACTGGTTATCAATCCTGAAAAGATGGTGATCAAGGAATCCCAAAGGGCTTTTACCTTCCTCAACCTATTTGGATTCTCTGTAGATGCAATAATAGCGAATCGAATCATCCCTCAAGATGTAAAAGACCCCTTTTATTCAAAATGGAAAGATATACAGAAAAAACATTTAACAGAGGCCAATGAATCCTTCCGACCTCTTCCTTTATTTTCTTTAGGTTTATTAGACCAGGAGATTACAGGGATAGAACTCCTTTCAAAAATAGGGAATACCCTTTATGACAGAAAAGACCCTACAGAAGTATTCTATAGTGAGAAGCCCATCGATATAACCGAGTCTAACGGCAGTTATTACCTCTGTATAAGATTACCTTTTGCAACCAAAGAGAATATAGATATGTGGAAAAAAGGAGAAGAGTTGATAATAAAAGTGAATAACTACAAAAGAAACATTCATTTGCCACGGTTCTTGACCTCTTTAAAGATGGGAGATGTAAAGATGATCGATGAGAAACTAACAATACGATTTGGAGGTGAAGGAGATGGGAGCTAAAGAATCTTTTAGCAATTTCTGTCCGTTTAATGGGGTTCTTTCATGGTACAAAGAGAGTGAGATGAGAGAACACCTATTTAATGCAAGGAGAGAAATCCTGTTG
>JAXHVA010000005.1:0-97696 GCA_034189035.1 Thermodesulfobacteriota bacterium | reverse complement strand
CGGCAATTTACTGCCATAAGCAGCATAACGAGAAGGTCAGTATCAAAAGAGTGAGAGAACTACGAATAAAAATTCAAAACGAGTTCCATAATCTTCAGACTAATCCAGATACCTCAAAAAAGAATAGGTAAAATGAAAATGAAAATTGAAGAAGATGAAGATATACTTGAATTAACAGAAGTATTTGAAGATGGGAAACAGGCAATTGAAATAGATGAAGACTCCATTGAGATAATAGATGAATATGAAGAGGACATGCTGCTTGTGGAAGATCCTGAGACTATCGAAGAAGAACCAAGCATAAAGACAGGAGAAGAAGACTCTGCCAAAGAAGAAATATTTCAGGAACTTGAGCTTAAAGATGAGGAAGAGGAATTGAGTTTAGTGATAGACGAGGATGAACCCCTCAATGAAGAAATAGTTGAAGAACTTGAGATGAGGCCAGAAGAGGACATGCTGCTTGTGGAAGATCCTGAGACTATCGAAGAAGAACCAAGCATAAAGACAGGAGAAGAAGACTCTGCCAAAGAAGAAATATTTCAGGAACTTGAGCTTAAAGATGAGGAAGAGGAATTGAGTTTAGTGATAGACGAGGATGAACCCCTCAATGAAGAAATAGTTGAAGAACTTGAGATGAGGCCAGAAGAGGACATGCTGCTTGTGGAAGATCCTGAGACTATCGAAGAAGAACCAAGCATAAAGACAGGAGAAGAAGACTCTGCCAAAGAAGAAATATTTCAGGAACTTGAGCTTAAAGATGAGGAAGAGGAATTGAGTTTAGTGATAGAAAAAGAAGAAAACCTCAATAAAGAAGTGATCGAAAAGGATAAGCATCAGGAACTTGAGCTCAAACTTGAAGAAGAACTGAGTTTAGAGATAGAAAAAGAAGAGCATCCTAAACAAGAAGGCCCTAAAAAAACTAGACTTAAAGCTGAAGATGAAATAGAATGGGTTTTTGAAGAGGAAACGATTACAAATGAAACCACTTTAGTTGAACTCCCATCCTTTGAATATTCAGAAGAACCAATCACCCCATTTGAAACTCCACAAGAAGGAATACAGGAGGATAAAGCAGAAAAGGCTGTTGTGCTGAGTACAGATACTGTTGAGAAAATTATTGATGAAATTAGTAGAGGGCTGATCCAGAACGTTGGGGAAAAAATTGCTCCTGATATAACAAAGGCAATTGTGAGAGCCATGGATGGAAATATAAGAGAAGTCGCTAAAGAACTCTTTCCTCCTATTGCACAAAAGGCCGTCAATGAAGAGATCGAAAAAAAGAGTAAAGAACTGATCCAGAACGTTGGGGAAAAAATTGCTCCTGATATAACAAAGGCAATTGTGAGAGCCATGGATGGAAATATAAGAGAAGTCGCTAAAGAACTCTTTCCTCCTATTGCACAAAAGGCCATCAATGAAGAGATAAAAAAACTTAAACAATGAAATAAATGAAATAGTCATTTTATTTTATTGCCTGAAATCGATGTAATTTTTTCATAAATCATATTTATTCTTTCAATGACAGGGGGTTATAACAATCCCCTTTTTCAGTTTTATAATAATTTTGCAGTTCAATTTGTTTTATAAAAACAGCTTTTTTTGCTTTATGTAGAATTTTATCAAGGATATCTTTAAAAATTCAAGGAGACTGTTCGCTGTGAAAGATATGAAAAAGTGTTACGATCCTGTTACTGTCGAAGACAAGTGGTATAGATATTGGATAGATAAAGAGTACTTCAAGGCTGGTATTGATAATTCAAGGAGGACATACTCTATTGTGATTCCACCTCCCAATGTAACCGGTTCTTTACATATGGGTCATGCTTTAAATAACACTTTACAGGATATCTTGGCTCGATTCAAGAGGATGGAAGGATTCAATGTGTTATGGATGCCAGGGACAGATCATGCTGGTATTGCGACACAAAATGTTGTAGAGAGAGAACTGGCTCAAAAAGGAATCAGTCGACATTCTTTAGGGAGGGAAAAATTTATTGAAGAAATATGGAAATGGCGAGAGGATTTTGGCCGAATAATTATCAATCAGCTTAAAAAACTGGGCTCTTCCTGTGATTGGAGCAGGGAACGCTTTACAATGGATGAAGGGCTTTCCGAGGCGGTCAAAGAGGTCTTTGTAAGGCTTTACCATGAAGGCCTGATATATAGGGGAGATTATATTATTAACTGGTGCCCTCGATGTCAGACTGCTCTGTCAGATCTGGAAGTAGAATACGAAGAGGCAGAAGGGTATCTTTTTTATCTAATATACCCCATCTATAATACTAAAAAATCTATTACGATTGCAACTACAAGACCTGAGACGATGTTAGGTGATACAGCAGTTGCTGTAAACCCAAATGATGAGAGATACAAGCGGTTAATCGGAAAGACCGTTTTTTTGCCGATAATTGAAAGGAATATCCCTGTGATAGCTGATGAATATGTGGACAGGAGTTTTGGAACAGGGGCACTGAAAGTCACACCAGCCCATGATTTCAATGATTTTGAGATGGGGCTGAGGCATGGTTTGGAAACAATTAAGATTATGGATGTAGATGGCAGGATGAATGAGAATGCCGGTCCTTATAAAGGGCAGGATAGATTTAAATGTAGGAAAGAGATAGTAAAGGAACTCGAAAAAAATGGGGCGTTAAAGAAGAAAGATGTCTATATCCATAGCATTGGGCATTGTTATCGATGTAAGACGATTATTGAGCCAACACTTTCCAAGCAGTGGTTTGTTAAGATAAAACCTTTGGCTAAACCGGCAATTGAAGCGGTTGTGGATAAAAAAATCGAAATTATCCCAAATTCATGGGAAAAAACTTACTTTGAGTGGATGAATAATATCAAGGATTGGTGTATTTCTCGACAAATTTGGTGGGGACATAGAATCCCTGCATGGCATTGCAACGAATGTAAAGAGATAATTATATCAAAAGAGGCACCTGATAGATGTTCCAAATGCCAGAGTTCGAATATATATCAAGATACAGATGTGCTCGATACATGGTTTAGCTCAGCCTTATGGCCTTTTTCCACTATGGGGTGGCCTAAAAAAACAAAAGAGCTGGAATTATTCTATCCTACATCTGTTTTGGTTACAGGTTTCGATATTCTATTTTTCTGGGTTGCTAGGATGATAATGATGGGAATAAAATTCATGGGAGAAATCCCTTTTAATGAAGTATATATCCATGCGTTGGTTCGGGATATTGAAGGCAAGAAAATGAGTAAGTCGAAAGGGAATGTTATCGATCCGTTGGTTATAATCGACGAATATGGGGCGGATGCATTCCGTTTTACTTTAGCTGCATTTGCTGCGCAGGGGAGGGATATCAAACTTTCAGAAGAAAGGATAAGCGGTTATCGCAATTTTGCGAATAAAATTTGGAATGCATCTCGATTCTCTATAATGAACCTGGAAGGGTACGATGAAGGTTTAGTTGATAAGGGAAATATTGAATACACCCTCTGCGATAGGTACATAATGTCTAGGCTTAACAGGGTTATTGATCAGGTAAAAGATGCCTTGGAACATTACAGATTTAATGAAGGTGCACATCTTCTGTACCAGTTTATATGGCATGAGTTATGTGACTGGTATATTGAGCTTATCAAGTCATATCTGTATCAGACGGAAGATGAAAAGCTGAAGTTAAACACCCAATATGTTCTTATCCAAGTTCTTCATTCAGTATTATGTTTACTCCATCCATTTATGCCCTTTATCACCGAAGAGATATGGAATAAGTTGCCAAATACCCAGGGCAGTATCACTTTACAGCAATATCCTAAATCAGATCCTTCTTTGATCAATGACAATGCAGAAGCAGAGATGTGTCTTATAATGGATATTATTGGTAATATAAGAAATATTAGAGGAGAGATGAATATACCCCCGTCAAAGCAGATAGATGCTTTTCTTTTTACTTTAGATAAAGAGATATTCAACAAACTCAATAAGAATAAAGATCACATAAAAAACTTGACAAAATTGAAGACTCTTTCTATATCTTCTGAAAAGAAAAGGTATACATCCGCGGCAACAGCGATCGTCGATAAAGTGGAAATATTCCTTCCACTTAAAGGGATAATCGACCTTTATGAAGAGGAGAAGAGGTTAAAGAAGGAAAGTGATAAAATCGAAAAGAAGTTTTTACTATTGAAGAAAAAACTTTCAAATGAAGATTTTTTAAAGAAGGCACCACCCAAAATCATAGAGAAGGAAAAGGCTGAAAGTGAAATACTGATAGAAAAGAAGAAAAAATTAGAAGAGGGGATAAAAAGAATCAGAGATTTGCGAAGGCAAGAATGATCCCCAGGCCTTTTCTTTGCATTCTTGGAGGAAAATGTTTGAAGTCGATAATTTAATAAAAGTGGCTCTAGATGAAGATATTGGGATGAAAGATCTCACCACTGTCTCGATAATCTCTCCTGGAAAAGAAATGACAGGCGAAGTAATTGCAAATGAAGATCTGGTTCTATCCGGCATAGATATCTTCTATAGAGTATTTACATTTTTGAATTCCAAAGTAAAATTTAAAAAGTTTTTTGAAGATGGGGATCACGTTAATAAACGTAATATTATTGCCAATATTTCATGTGATGCAGTCGATCTTCTTCGTGGTGAAAGAGTTGCGCTCAATTTTCTGCAACGTTTATCCGGGATTACCTCTTTAACCCATAAGTATGTTGAAAAAGTCAAAAATTACTATGCAAAGGTCGTAGATACTCGAAAAACCACGCCAGGTTGGAGGAGCCTTGAAAAATACGCCGTAAAGATGGGTGGTGGGATGAATCATCGAAGCGGTTTATTTGATGGAGTTTTAATAAAAGATAATCATATAAGGGTTTGTGGGGGAATAGGCCATGCGGTTAAGAAGGCAAAGTGTAATATTCCCCATACCTTTAAGATTGAAATAGAGGTTAAAAATCTTGACGAGGTAAGAGAGGCCATTGATTCGGGAGTAGATGTTATAATGCTCGATAATATGGATATAAAAGAGATGGAAAAGGCTGTTCAACTTGTAAATAAGAGGACAATAATAGAGGCTTCAGGTGGAATAAACCTTGATAATATAGGAGATGTTGCAAAAACAGGAGTTGATATAATATCTGTCGGTGCTTTAACACACTCTGCTAGGGCATATGATATTAGTATGGATATTGTATAGAAAAAATAGTTATTGTTTGGCCTTCTTAAGAAGCTTTCTGGATTTTTGTAAAAATCCTACAGCCAACTCAATAGGAGATAATCAAAGATGTTAGTAGTTATTGATGTTGGAAATACACATACTGTAATAGGAGTTTTTGATAAGGATAAGCTGGTTCAGGATTGGAGGATTAGAACAGAAGAAGACCATACTGTTGACGAGTATGGGATTCTATTGTCGAGCCTTTTTTTCTCTAGTAGGATCGCTTTGAGAGATATTAGAGACATTAAGGATATAGCTGTTTCATGTGTTGTCCCTCCTCTGCTTTCAACCATTGAAGAGTTGTGCAAGAAATATTTCAATATTAAGCCTCTGATTATTGAGCCCGGAATAAAAACAGGAATGCCGATATTTTATGATAACCCTAAAGAAGTTGGAGCAGATAGGATAGTTAATGCGGTTGCTGCATATGACAAGCATAAAAAAAGCCTGATAATTCTTGATTTTGGAACCGCTATTACATTCGATTATATATCAACTAACGGCGAATATATAGGGGGAGTCATTTCTCCAGGGGTTGTCATCTCAAGTGAAGCATTGTTTAAAAGGGCGTCTAAATTACCACATGTAGAATTAATGAAACCCAAGAACGTTATAGGAAAAGATACAGTGAGCAGTATACAATCAGGGATTATCTATGGTTATGGGTGTTTGGTTGATGGGATCGTAAAAAAGATTAAAGATGAGGTTAAGACTAATCCCAAGGTCATTGCAACAGGAGGATTGGCCTTCTTGTTTGCTTCAGTATCAGAGTCAATAGAGGAGATTGACGAATACCTGACCTTAAAAGGGTTGAGGATACTCCATGAAAGAAACAGGCAATAAGGAGAGAAGAGGATGAGGATTAGCCCATTAGAAATTCAACAGCAAAAATTCAAAGTCAAATTGATGGGATTCAATAGGGAAGAAGTCATATCCTTCTTGGAACTCATATCTAATGAAATGGAAGACTTGAAAAGAGAAAATCGAATCCTTAAAGGGGAGCTTGAAAAGAGAGAGAAGATGATAGCTGGCTATAAACAAAGAGAGAAAAATCTCAATGAATCTATAATAACAGCCCAAAAAATAACAGAAGATATGAAACTGAATGTAAAGAAGGAAGCTGATTTGATTATTTCAGAAGCTGAGATGAAAGCGGAGAAGATCATTGATGATGCGCATAGAAAGAAAACGGATATCGAAAAGGAAATCTTTGATCTAAAGAAACAGAGGCTCCAATTAAATTCTGCTTTGAGATTAATAATTGAAGAGCATCTAAAGTTGCTTGACCTTGAAAAAGAGAACAACCAAAAGGATATATAAATAGAGTATGCTGTTTGTCAATACAAAGGGCGATGGACTCGTATTAAATGTTTGGGTGCAGCCAGGATCAAATAGAAATAAGATCCAAAGTATAACAGAAGATGCTATAAGGATAAAGGTTACTTCCCCTCCAAAAGAAGGACTGGCAAATAAGGCCTGCACAGACTTCCTAGCTAAGGAATTGGGGGTTAAGAGATCTCAAGTGGAAATTATCAAAGGCCATAAGGCACGAAAAAAAAAGATGAGAATAACAGGTATTACACAATGCAAGTTAGAACAGATCTTGAAAGGGAAAATATCATCATAGTTGAGTCTACTTTGTCTCCCGGTTTTTTCCCTATCTTCTCTTATCCTTGAATGTCTTATTATTCCTTCCATCAATGTCTGACCAATTTGATATAAACAGCCTTTATCAGATGAAAATCATTAGAAAATATGATATAAATAGAATTCGCTTCTCTAAAATTTTTAAGAAGATCGAAAAAAATCAGCAAATTAAAAAGGAGGTAATCATGTCTATGGTATCAAAAAAAAGGCCTCTTATATGCATTATACTTCTTGGGGCGGGGATATTTATTCTTTTAAACTCAGGGATTGAGGCTAAACAAAGAGAAGAAAATCTATTGAGCATGGGCAAAGAATTTACCGAAAAGATAAATTGGTTTAACTATAATGAAGGATTAGAAAAGGCTTTCAAAGAAAAAAAACATATCATGATATTATTTTATGCAGATTGGTGTTACTATTGTAAAATGATGGACAATAAAACTTTCGCTAATCTCTCTATCATTGAAAGCTTGAAAGAGGGATTTGTTCCGATAAAAGTAAACGCTGATAGAGAGAGGAAGTTGGTATCTAGATATAAAATAACGGGATTTCCTTCTACGTTGTTTTTAGAACATAATGCTGTCCCTATTCAGCTTTTTCCTGGTTATATGCCACCGGACATGTTTATCAAGGCATTAAAGTATATTAAAGAAAATAACTATAATACTATGAAATATAAAGAATATATAAACAAATAAAAATGGGAAGTGAAGGTATTTCTTTTTGAAGTAAGACAAATTATGAAAAAGGAAAATTTTTTACTTGACAATAAAGCGAGTGATTGTTATTTTTAGAATTAGCACTCCATGCCATGGAGTGCTAATTCTTGGAGCTCTTATTTATCTAAGCGAGGTGTTCACCCGGAAATGAGCCGATTTTGCAAGATTAATTAGATAATGAGGATTATTGTTCATCCTTATAAAATATATTCTCGTCCCGTGAAGTCAACACAGAGGGGGAGAAAAGCAGAAGTTTTTAATAAGGAAAGCATTCTACGGATAGGTTCAAAGACGAGCAAAGGGGATATTTTGGATGAGCACTAAATAAGTATTAAAATGATTAAGTCCATATCTGATAGAAGCAAGAAAATTCTCCATTCCTTGATTAATGAATACATTATATCCGGAGAACCAATAGGTTCTCGTACTCTCTCAAAGAAATACAATATAGACTTGAGCCCTGCTTCTATAAGAAATGAGTTGGCAGATTTAGAGGAATTGGGTTTTCTTTTTCAACCTCACACATCTGCTGGGAGAGTTCCTACAGACGAGGGACTCCGTTATTATATTGATTCTATATTGGTCATAAGAAAACTTACAGAATTCGAAAAACAAATCATAGATAATAGTTATAGGGGGTCTACCTTTGAATTTATAGATATAATGAAAGAGACTTCAAGACTTTTATCTGTTTTCTCTAGATTTACAGGAGTCGTATTGGCCCCTAAGTTTGAGAATATAACCTTTAAGCATATCGAAATGGTTAAGTTCAGAAAGAATCAGATTTTAACTGTTTTGGTTTCAAAGACGGGTATTATCCGTAATAAGATCATCGAAATCGATGAAGATCTTTCACAAGATGAATTGTATAAATTCTCCAGATATCTCAATGAACTCTTAACTGATCTCACTTTAAAAGAGGCAAGAAAAAAAATTGTTGCTGAGATGAAAAAAGAAAAGAACATGTATGATTGTCTACTCTCAATGGCATTAAAACTCAGTCAGAAGGCATTTAATAGTCAAGTCGAAGATGATATATATGATGACGATATATATATATATGGAAAGTGTAATATATTTGACTATCCTGAATTCTGTGACATCGAAAAGACAAAGACAGTTTTTCGAGCTTTCGAGGAGAAAAGTATCTTAATAAAAATCTTAGATCAGGCAATAGAAGGGAATGGGATTCAGATTTTTATCGGGTCAGAAAATAATTTTAAGGAAATGCAAAGCTGCAGTATAGTAGCATCTCCATATACATGCAAAGATAATACTATAGGTATTCTTGGAGTGATAGGACCAACAAGAATGAGTTACTCAGATATTGTTCCAATTGTTGATTATACAGCTAAAACTGTCAGCAGGATAATGGATAATATATAGTAGACGTATAGCCATCGCTCTAAAAAAGGAGGAGTAATGGTAGAAAAAGAGCAGATGAATGAATCGCAAAAAGATGATAAAGAAAATACTGAAAATCGAATAGAGCCTGAAAACGAAGAAGCACCTTCACAAGGAAAAGAGAAAAAGGATAAAAAGAAAAGTAGCAAAGAAGAATTAAAGGCACAACTTGAGGCTAAAGAGAAAGAAGCGCAAGAGAATTTCGATAAGTATTTACGTGCCAAGGCGGAACTCGAAAATTACAAAAAGAGGGTAGAGAAAGAGAAAACAGAGACAATAAGATATTGTAATGAAAACATTATAAGAGAGATATTGCCTGTTGTGGATAACCTAGAGATGGCACTTAAGCACGGACAGGATTCAAACAATTCAAAATCTCTGATAGAAGGTGTTGAGATTGTCTTAAATCAATTTTTAAAAGGTCTGGAAAAGTTTGGCCTGGCCAGTTTTTCTTCTGTAGGAGAAGAGTTCGATCCAAATAGGCACGAAGCAATGATGCAAGTTGAAACTGACGACTATCGTCCAAACTCTATCGTTTCAGAATTTCAGAAGGGGTATTTCTTACATGAAAGGCTTCTTAGGCCGGCAAAAGTTACAGTTGCAACTCCTTTTAACAAACACAATAAGGACGATCAGAATAGAATTGACAAAGACGGAACAGAATCAAGCAAAAATTAAAGCTGAGCTATAGCAATATATTTAATAATACAATGAGTCGATATAATTAAGGAGGATGACATGAGCAAAGTGATAGGGATAGACTTAGGGACGACAAATTCATGTGTTGCCATCATGGAAGGGGGCGATCCTAAGGTTATTACAAATGCGGAAGGAAGCAGGACAACTCCCTCTATGGTTGCCATAACAGATAAAGAGGAGAGGTTGGTAGGTCAAATAGCAAAAAGACAGGCAATAACAAATCCTGAAAATACAGTATTTGCTGTAAAGAGGCTTATCGGTAGAAAATACGATTCAAAAGAAGTACAAAATGACTTAACCAATCTTCCGTATAAGATCACAAAAGCAAAAAATGGGGATGCACAGCTTAATATTAGGGGTAAAGACTATAGCTCAGCAGAGATCTCGGCAATGATACTGCAAAAGATGAAGCAGACAGCCGAGGATTATTTAGGTGAGAAAGTAACAGAAGCAGTCATCACTGTACCAGCATATTTTAACGATAGCCAGCGTCAGGCAACAAAGGATTCCGGGAGGATTGCGGGTTTGAATGTTTTGAGGATAATTAATGAGCCAACCGCAGCATCATTGGCTTACGGTTTGGACAAGAAAAAGGATGAAAAGATAGCAGTATTTGACCTGGGAGGGGGGACGTATGATATATCAATCCTCGAGATTGGAGATGGCGTCTTTGAAGTAAAAGCGACAAATGGCGATACCCATTTAGGTGGAGAAGATTTTGACCTGAGGATTATTGGTCACTTAGCTGATGAATTCAAAAAAGATCAAGGGATTGACTTGAGAAATGACAAGATGGCCTTGCAGAGGTTAAAAGATGCAGCGGAGAAGGCAAAACAAGAATTGTCTACTTCTATGGAGACAGATGTTAACCTTCCCTTCATAGCAGCAGATACCAGCGGTCCAAAACATTTTAATGTTAAATTAACCCGATCAAAACTGGAACAACTCGTAGATGATTTAATAGAGAAGCTTATACCCCCTTGCAAAACTGCCTTAAAAGATGCTGGGTTAAAGCCATCTGACATCAATGAGGTCATTCTTGTTGGTGGCATGACACGAATGCCAAAAGTACAGCAAAAAGTCAGCGAGATATTTGGCAAAGAACCACATAGGGGCGTAAATCCTGATGAAGTGGTTGCAATTGGGGCAGCCATACAGGCTGGCGTTTTAAAGGGTGAAGTCAAGGATGTTCTCCTCTTAGATGTGACACCGCTTTCTCTTGGGATAGAAACTCTCGGGGGTGTATTTACAAAACTTATTGAGAAGAATACGACAATCCCTACCAAGAAAAGCCAGATATTCTCTACAGCAGAGGATAATCAGCCAGCGGTTAGCATCCATGTATTGCAAGGGGAGCGTGAAATAGCACAGTACAACAAGACATTAGGCAGATTTGAATTGGTGGGTATTCCACCTGCCCCCCGTGGAATGCCTCAGATCGAAGTGACCTTTGATATAGATGCAAATGGAATTGTCCATGTATCTGCTAAGGATCTGGGAACAGGTAAAGAACAATCAATTAAGATCACGGCCTCCAGTGGAATCTCAGAAGAAGAGATTAAGCAAATGATAAAAGATGCGGAGCTTCATTCTAAAGAAGACAGGCAGAAAAAAGAATTAGCAGAAGTACGAAACCAAGCAGATGCTTTGATCTATACTACAGAGAAGACCCTTAAGGAACATGGTAATACTATTGATGCATCAGAAAAACAAAATATAGAAGAAGCTATAGTTAAATTGAAGAAAGAAATAGAAGGCTCTGATACACAGGCAATTAAAAATGCATGTGAAGAACTCAACACTGCCTCACATAAATTGGCAGAAGCTATGTATTCACAAGCTTCACAAACCGCTGCTTCTGATTCAGAAGAAACAAATGTTGAAGAAGATCTTCACAAAGCGTCAGATGAAGATGTAGTTGATGCCGACTTCGAAGAGGTAGATGAAAATAAACAATAGGATAAAAAGCATTGAATTTTGGCAATTCCGATTATTATCAGGTATTAGGGATTCACAGAGAAGCTGATGATATTGAGGTTAAAAAGGCCTATAGGAGTCTTGCGCACAAATATCATCCAGATAAAAACTTTGGTGATAAAGAGTCTGAGGCGAAATTTCAGGATATTGTTGAAGCATATGAGGTCTTAAACAACACTGAAAAAAGACTAAAATATGACAACTATAGAGATTCTATACATAGAAATAAAGAACTCCATATATTAAAACATAACATTCCATATGGAATTTCTCAATTCGACAACTTTTTTTATGATTTTTTCAAAGGGTTCTATGGAATAGCGACATATCATAGGAAGAATGCTCAAAGAGGAGAGGACATAAGGTACAATCACAGAATATCTTTAGAGGAAGCAACCCTGGGAGTTGAGACTGTGATAAAGACCTTTCAATATACAAAACAAAACACCCTTGTTGTAAAAATCCCTCCAGGAATTGAAACAGGAACAAGGCTATGTCTTCATGGAAAAGGAGGAGCAGGTATCAACGGAGGTCTCCCAGGAGACCTTTATGTAGTAGTTTATATTGAGGATCACCCTATTTAGTAGCCACCCAGAAAATATCCTAAGCATTTATTGATTTCGCTCCGAAAACATTATAGGGAGTGACCATCCACAAAAAAACAGTTTTTTCAAGATCTGGGAAGACAAAGATCTAAACCTCAGGTATATTTTGACATATAAGGGCAAAGTGCGATCTGCCTTTACATCGGAGGATGATAAAGATATTGAGCAAAAAGTCATTTATTGATGGAACTTATTAGTTTGATTCAAAAACTTAAACAGGTCAGTAAATCTCGAACTGAAAGCGCTACTCGTATTGAACGGGCAAGAATGATCTTCGAATACTCTAATGGTCATACTATTTCTTTTATTGCCCGGAGGCTTTCAACAAATCGACCAAAGATAGAAGGCTGCATTGATAAAGCATTGCAACTGGGTGCGTTACCTATCCTTGATGATTTTCCAGGACAGGTAAACCCCGAGCAATAACCCCTGAGGCCAAAACTTGGCTCCTAAACCTTGCTTGTCATAAGCCAAAAGAATTGGGCCATTCTTTTGAATTATGGACAAGTAGACTTCTGGCTAAGCATGCCCTAGAACATTGCGAAGAAAACGGCCGCCCCTCATTATCAAAAGATTAATAGAGGGGCTGTTTCCAAAATATTGAAAAAAAGCGATGTCCGACCAGATAAAATTAGCTATTACATGGAGCGGCGTGATCCTGACTTTGATCGAAAAATGACCCAAGTTCTACACGTATACAAAGAGGTAGAACTGATAAGACAAATGGGTAAAGATACTCCGCCAGTAACGGTTCTTTCTTACGATGAAAAACCTGGCATTCAAGCTGTCTCAAAAACAGTTTCCGACCTTCCTCCGGTTTCAGGAAAATATTGATGTTTTGCAAGGGATTATGAATATAAGCGCCATGGAACTGTTTGTCAGGAATTGACCTTTTCAATGGCCAAGTCCATGGAATGGTGGCAGATTGACATCGAAGCCGAGAATTTGTGCAATACATTAAAAATATTGGATGAAACCTACCCTGAAAATATAATGATCAGAATTAAACTGGATAATCACTCTGCTTTATATCTCCAAAGAAACAAGGAAATATTTGGCTGCCGTTCGATGTGGATTTGATTTTGTATTTACCCTCACACATGGATCATGCTTGGATATTATCGAAAGTCTATTTGCCAAGATGACAAAAACATTTCTTCGTGGCATATAAGTAGACTCAAAAGAGGAACTAAAACAGAGAATATCTAAATAGTTAAAAAACTAAATGAATCTCCAGTTATTTTTCGATGGAAATGGCGCTTGGATTCAATTTCAGAAGCATAAATATGTTATCTTGTATCTACCTTTCTTTACCCTTACATGAAAGAAAGCATTATAAGATTGAAAATCACCTTTTTTGCAATACTTTTAATATTGGTCTGCTTAATTGAATAATTATTCAAAGAGTAGATATCTTGAGAAAGAAGGGATAATGGTTGTATATAAAAAAGGACTCTATAACAGTAGAGCCAATATAATGGGATCGATGCATAATAAGTTCGCAGTTATTGATGGGGAAACCGTTATTTCAGGGTCTTATAACTGGACAACTTCAGCAGAAAAGTGGAATTACGAAAATCTCTTGATTATATCGTCAAGTCGAGTAGCAGAGCCTTTTGAAAAAGAATTTATTGAACTCTGGACACAAAAATGAAGTACATGATATCCATCGTACAGATTTTTTTTCTTTCTTTTGTTTTTAGTTGTACTCCTTCGGCGCTAAAAAAAGAATGGCAAAATGGTTCTGTAGAAATCGATGTAAAAAAGACTCAAACTGAGCCTTTCAAAGAAGAGATAAAAAAGAGTTATAATAAGGCTAAAAAGGAATATGAGGAGGGGAACTTCGATGCTGCTATAAAGTATATTGAATCCTTTATGGCGAGATTTCCTTCGAATGAGAGGACAGATGATGCCCTTTTTATGATGGGAGATATTTATCTTTCAAAGAAAAGATATGATGAATCCACAGCAACATTCCAAAAGATTTTGCAAGATTTTCCTACCAGCACATTATATTTTAAAACGAGCCTTAAGTTAGCCATGTCCTATCTTAAGTCTAATGCCTTTCAAGCTTCGGTTGAAATATTAAAGAGCTTAGTCTCCCAAGCCTATAGACGGGAGGACGAAGTACAGATATATTTATTAATGGGCCAAAGTTATCAGGGGTTGGAAAACTACAATGCTGCAATCACATTATATATTAAAGCAATGGATACCTTGACAGATAATACACAGATAAAAGAGATAGAGGAGAAGATAAAAAAAACCATTGCAGCCTGTAAATTAAAAAATGAGCTTATGGATATTATCGCCCAGTATCAAGATAGATTTCCAAGCAGTTATGCAACATTTCAACTGGCAAAGATTTTTATTGAAGAAAAAAGGTTTGAAGATGCGGCCTTATCTCTTCATCAAATACTGGGTAGATACCCAGAGCATGAATACAGACAAAAGATCCAGAGATTGTTGGATATAGTCTTAAACAAATTCTCAACTGATATTTACGCTATTGGTTGTATTTTGCCTCTTTCTGGAAAGTATACTTTATATGGTGAGAAGACCCTTCGTGGTATAGAACTGGCTGCTAATGTATTCAACCCATCACCTGAGGGGCTACCAATGAAATTGATAATCAAGGATTCACAAGGAAGACCTGAGGTAGCAGCCAATGCAGTGTATGAGCTCGCAAACGAGGATAATGTGATCTGTATTATTGGTCCTCTTTTGAGTACAACCGCTGAAGCTGCTGCAAAAAAAGCTCAGGAACAGGAGGTTCCAATCTTGGTTTTATCTCAAAAGAGCAAGATTACTGAAATTGGTAATTTTGTCTTTCGAAATAGCCTGACACCAAATCTCCAAGCAAAAGCCTTAGCTGATTATGCAATACAGACTTTAGGGTTAACAAGGTTCGCCATACTCCATCCTAAGAATCATTATGGAGAGGATTTCATGGAGCTTTTCTGGGATGAAATACTGAAACAGGATGGTGAAGTTGTAAGTATTGAGTCATATAGGCCAAATCAAAATGACTTTCAAAATGAGATTAAGAGACTGGTTGGGCTTTATTCTTCTGAGGATAAAGAAGACAGTATCAATGAGAAAGGGATAGAAGAGCAAGATCTAAGCCCTATTATTGGATTTGATGCTCTATTTATCCCGGATTACTATGATAAGGTTGGTTTGATCCTTCCCCAGTTAGTCTATTATGATGTTTTAGGAATACAGCTTTTAGGAACAAGTGGATGGAACTCATCACAGCTTATTAAAATGGCGCGAGAATACGTTCAAGGATCAATTTTTGTTGATGGCTTCTTCAAAGACAGTCCCTATCCTTTTGTTCAGGCCTTTATAAATGAATATAAGTCGACTTTTGGAGAGGAAGCAAACGTATTAGAAGCCCAAGCTTTTGATTCAACTAATATAATCATTGACTTGATTAACCAAGGGGTTAACTCAAGAGATGAACTGAAAGAAGGGCTGTATGAGGTGAAAAATTATCCAGGGGTTTCTGGAGCTACCTCTTTTAACGAGACCGGAGATTCAGATAAAATCCTATTTACTTTAACAATAAAGGGAGATAGTATTATCCAGTTAAGATGACTCCCTCTTTTTACCAAATATCTTTGCTACCCATATACTCAATTCATATAACAACAAAAGTGGAACTACCATCATTAACTGAGTTGTTACGTCAGGAGGAGTCAGTATTGCAGAGACAATAAAGACAATAACAAGGGCATATTTCCTTTGAGATGATAACATCTTCGCATCGACTATCCCGATCTTCGACAAAAACAATACAAAAAGAGGCAGTTCAAATACGATCCCAAATGCAAAAAGTAACCTTGTACAAAAAGAAAGGTACTCCTTTATAGAGGGAAATGCCAGTATCGTCTCACTCGCAAAACTCATAAAAAATCTAAAGCCAAAGGGGAAGACTACGAAATAACCAAATAATGCTCCTCCAACAAAGAAAATGGTTGATAAGATAGCAAAAGGTAGGGCGTGTTTCCTTTCTTTTTCATAAAGACCTGGAGAGATAAAAGACCATATTTGGTATAGTATTACCGGGCTTGCAATAAATACTCCGCTCAATAATGCTACCTTCAGATAAGTAAAAAAGGCCTCAGTCAGCCCTGTAAAGATGAATGATCCACCGGAGGGCAGTACTTCAATCAGGGGGCTCATAAGGAGATTGAATATCTTTTTTGAAAAGAAATAAGATCCAAAAAACCCAATACCAATCGCAATAAAACAAATAATCAGTCTCTTTCTTAATTCCTCAAGATGAGAAGTTATGGGAAGCTTTTGATCAACCACTTAGTTTAGTGCCCCCCGAAAGTTCTTTATCCCCTTTAGTGACTTTTTCCTCTTCAATGCTGGTTTCTTGGGAATTCTCATTTTCTTGGGTTTTTCCAGATTCATCAGACCCCTTTAAGTTATCAGGAATCTCCTGTTTATATTTTATCGAATCGTCTTTACTAGAATTAAATCCATCTTCGAAATTCAGATCTTTCTTAACGTCATCGGCTGCCTTTTTAAACTCTGCTATCCCACTTGCCAGGGTCCTGGCGAGATCAGGTAATTTTTTCGGGCCGACAAAAATAAGAGCTATAATAAAGATTATTATCAACTCTGGGAGTCCGATACCAAACACTTGCTTTTCCACCTTAAATAGGCATTAACAGATTTTTTACTCAACCAGTTTATAAAGAATAGAGTTTTTTCGTATAGCTGTCAATGATTATTTCACTTATGTATTTTCTTAAAAAATAGCGATCATATTGATATTACTCTCTTTTAACAACGGATCAATCGTTTGAGATATAAATTGCATCGATATTTAATCTTGACTAAGATAATATTATCATATAAATATTAACCTGTCCGCTGAAAATGGCTGCCTGTTGAATCCCTATAGGGATTCAACAAAAAAATCCAGGGGATAATCATTTCATAAGGCAATTAGATATCTTTGAGAGAGAATATGCCTCGATTAACCCATTTTGATGATACAGGTAGGTCTAAAATGGTAGATATTACTAAGAAAGATATCACGAGGCGAGAAGCGGTTGCAACAGGAATAATCTCAATGAAGCCGGAGACCTTTGAGATGATAACAAAAGGGAAAGTAAAAAAAGGAAATGTACTCGAGGTATCTAAAATAGCAGGTATTATGGCAGCAAAAAGGACGAGTGATTTGATACCGATGTCTCATCCTATTGATGTCACTTCTGTTGATATCCTTTTCCATCCGGATCCGTTGAGAAGTAGGATTAAAGTGGAATCAAAGGTAAGAGTTGTAAGTAGAACAGGCGTAGAGATGGAGGCCCTGATTGCAGTTTCTATAGCGGCCTTAACAGTTTATGATATGTGTAAATCAATGGATCGTGAAATGGTTATCTCAGATATAAGACTGATCGAAAAACAGGGGGGGAAAAGCGGAAAATATAAGTTAGGGGCTACAACAAGGAGGGAAGGGTGAAAGTTTTATTGGGAGTAAATCAAGAAGAACATTTAGAGGTATTGAAAATAGATACTCTAACTGAAATAAACAAAGCTTTGAGTTCGTCACTCGATATTAATAATGTATTAAACCGTGTCATGAATGTCCTGGCATTACGTTTGGCTATGAGCCGAGGCATGTTGATGCTTTTTGATTATGAAACAAATGTAATTATTGCAAAAATCTTCTACGGAACCTATGAAAAAGAAGTAGAAATAGATGATATTCATAAGAAGGCCTTTGAAAGTGGTCTGCCTATAGCGGTCTTAAATCCATCTAATTCTGCTTTGTTTTTGGATTCATCGATATGTTATAATATAAAAAAGTCGAGCATTTCTTATTTATGCGTTCCATTAAAGATTGAAAAAAAGGTGATTGGGGTGCTTTCAGTAGATAGGCTTTTTGATGATAGTATTGCATTTATTGAGGATCTTAATCTATTGAATTCTATTACATCCATTATTTCCCAAACCATACCTTTTCACCAAGGATTGAAAAAAGAAAGAGAAGATTTGATCCGTGAGAATAAGCGGTTAAAAGAAGAGCTTGAAAAAGAGAAGCAATTCAATATGGATATCAGATTTATCTCAAATTCTTCGAAGAGAGCCTTCATAGAAAATATACTGGAAGGGAAATTGGACGCAATAATAACCCTGATGGATATAAAAACTGAAGGGAAGAGAAGGCTCTTTTCTGATATTATTTCTATCGTCGAAAAGGTTCTGATCAAATTGGCCCTCAAAAGGACGAACAATGTAAAATACGAGGCTGCCCATTTTCTAGGAATTAACAGGAACACATTGCACAATAAGATAAAGGGGCTGAATATTTAGCATTAAAGCTCCTTACGCTTTGCATAACTCAATATTTAATATCATCTTAATCCGTAGATAATTTTTGTATGGATTTGTATGGACCCGAAGTAATGAACTTTCAAGATATAATACTGACACTTCAAAGCTTTTGGAAGGATATGGGATGTATCATTCAACAGCCCTATGGTGTTGAAGTGGGGGCCGGAACCTTCAACCCTGCTACCTTTCTTCGTGTCATAGGCCCTGAGCCATGGAAGGTCTCATATGTTGAACCTTCCCGTCGGCCCACAGATGGCAGATATGGAGAGAATCCCAATCGACTCCAACACTTCTATCAATTTCAAGTGATAATGAAACCTTCCCCAATGGATATTCAAGCGATATATCTTAAGAGTTTAGAGACCCTTGGAGTAGATCTATTGGCGCATGACATAAGATTTGTTGAAGATGATTGGGAGTCTCCTACACTTGGCGCATGGGGGTTGGGCTGGGAGGTCTGGTTGGATGGGATGGAGATTACGCAGTTTACATATTTTCAGCAGGCAGGCGGTATAGACCTCAAGCCTGTTTCTGTTGAGTTGACCTATGGGTTAGAAAGGATTGCCATGTACCTCCAGGGGATAGACAATGTATACGACATAGAATGGGTAGATGGGATAAAGTACAGAGACATACATCACCAAAGCGAGATAGAGTTTTCTATCTATAATTTTGAGCAGGCCGATATAGATATGCTCTTTAAACTCTTTGATATGTATGAAAGAGAATCTATAGGTTCGACTAAAAGGGGGTTAGTTCTACCTGCATATGAGTACTGTTTAAAGTGCTCTCATACATTCAACCTCTTAGATGCAAGAAATGCTATCAGTGTTACAGAAAGGACGAGGTTTATAGGGAGAGTAAGAAACCTGGCAGGCTTGTGTGCAAAGCAGTATCTCAAACAAAGAGAGGATTTGGGATTTCCTTTGTTAAAAGACAGTTAGCCTTTATCTGAAAATAAGAAATCGGGATTTTAAGGTGTATATGTTTATCACATGTAGTGCGTTAGGATTAGAATCATGGCAAGCGACTTTCTTCTTGAGATAGGGACAGAAGAGATCCCATCCGGGTTTATTCATATTGCCTTGAAGGAGATGGAAAGACTCTTTAGAAAAGAACTGAAAAACCAAAGGTTGGGATTTGAAGATATAAAGACTTTCGGTACGCCAAGAAGGTTGGTCCTCTTCATTGATCGTTTATCTGACAGGCAAGGAGATATCTACGTAGAGAAGATTGGGCCATCAAAGAAGGTTGCATTTGATAATAATGGGAATCCAACTAATGCAGCTATTGGTTTTGCAAAAGCACAGAATGTCTCTGTGACCGATCTTCAGCAAGTAAGTTTGGCTAAAGGAGAGTATCTAGCTGTTAAGAAAAAGGAATTTGGTCTTGATACAAGAGGAGTCCTCTCATCTCTACTTCCCAGGTTAATCACTTCCATCCCTTTCCCCAAGTCTATGAGATGGGGAAATAGCCAGATACGATTTGCTCGGCCTATCCATTGGATTCTATGCCTATTCAACGGGGATATCGTTCCATTTTGGATAGGTAATGTTGAGAGCAAAGACATATCCTTTGGCCATCGTTTTATGGCACCTTCCCCATTTAAGGTTCCGGATTTTAATTTCTATATTGAGTATCTTCAAAATGCCAAGGTAATTGTCGATCCAGAAGAAAGAAAGGAGATAATTCGAAAAGAGATCACTGAAGCTGCAGCCGGTATTTCAGGGAAGGTCCTGGAGGATGAAGATTTATTAGAGGAGGTTACCTTTCTGATTGAATATCCGACATCAATCGTTGGGGCATTCGATAGGGAGTTCTTGGACCTGCCAAAAGAGGTTTTGATCGCCAGCATGCGGAAACACCAGATGTACTTTTCTGTAGTCGATGGTTCTGGTGTTCTTTTGCCATACTTTATCGCTGTCAATAATACAATTGTAAAGGACCCTGAGGTAGTTGTAAAGGGAAATGAAAGAGTTTTAAAGGCCAGGCTTTCTGATGCAAAATTCTTTTTTGAAGAAGACCGGAAAAGCCCGCTTTTTGAAAGTGTTCCTTATTTAAAAGAAATTGTATTTCAGTCGGAATTGGGCACCCTTTATGAAAAAGTCATGAGGTTACAAAGACTCGCCGAATATCTGGCAGTGGAGATTAAATCTGAATTAGAAGAAAGAACAAAGAGGGCTGCTTTTCTTTGCAAGGCCGATTTGACATCGAAAATGGTTGGGGAATTTCCGAGCCTGCAAGGAGTGATGGGTAAAGAATATGCCCTTTTTTCAGGTGAAGACCCGGAAGTGGCAAATGCAATATATGAGCATTACCTTCCAAGGTTTGCCGGTGATTTGCTTCCTCTGTCTGATATGGGTGCATTTGTGAGTATCGCGGACAGGATCGATACGATTGTAGCCTGTTTTGGTGTTGGACGTATTCCTACTGGGACATCCGATCCCTACGCATTGAGACGTCAGGCACTCGGTGTGATTAACATCATACTGGACAAGAGGTACTCGATCTCTCTCACCGAACTATGCAATAGGGGTATTGAATACCTTAATGACAAGATATCCAGAGATCCAGAAGATGTCTTTAATGAGGTTTTTGAATTCTTCAGGCAGAGGTTTCAGCATCATTTAAGTGCAAAAGGATACTCTTATGATATAATAGATGCTGTACTCTCTTCATATTTCGATGAGATGGCGGATACATTCGACAGAATTGAGGCCTTGGAAGGATTGAAGAACCAACCGGATTTTCAACCATTGACGATTGCCTTTAAAAGAGCTTCGAATATCATAACGCAATCATCTCCTGCAAAAGAAGTAAAAGTCTCACTTTTCAAAGATCCATCAGAGAATACCCTTTGGAATGCATATAAAGAGATAAAAGAGAGTGTATTGGAATTGCTTTTAAAGAAGAAATACAGAGAAGCCCTGTATTTACTGGTTCATTTGAGGGAACCTGTAGATGATTTTTTTGATAATGTTATGGTAATGGCACAAGATGAGGCAGTAAGGAAGAACAGACTGGCCATTCTGGTTCAAGTGTCCGAATTGTTCTTGAATATTGCCGATTTTTCGAGGATTGTCACCGTATAGCTTTGATAACCTTCTAATTGATAAGGAGTCTCAAATGGATAAAAAATATGTCTATTTTTTTGGCAAAGATATGGCTGAAGGAAATGCAAAGATGAAGGGACTGTTGGGGGGTAAAGGTGCCAATTTGGCTGAGATGGCAAGACTCGGCATACCAGTACCTCCTGGATTTACCATAACAACCGAAGTCTGCACAGGATACTATAAGGGTAAGGGGAACTATCCAACTGCGCTAGATGCACAGGTTAAAGATGGGTTAATCAGGGTTGAAGATGCTATGGGAGCGAAATTCGGCGACAATGAAAACCCCTTATTGCTTTCAGTCAGGTCAGGGGCCCGGGCATCAATGCCTGGAATGATGGATACAGTACTCAATATAGGGTTAAATGATACAACAATAAAAGGACTCATCGCCCAATCGAATAACGAAAGGTTTGCCTATGACTGTTACCGCAGGTTCGTCCAGATGTATGGAGATGTTGTATTAGGACTGAAACCGATTGACAAGGATGAAAGAGACCCCTTTGAGATTATCCTTGAAGAAAAAAAAGAGAAAAAAAAGGTTGCTCTTGATTATGAACTCAGCGCTAATGACCTCAAAGAACTGGTAGCCGAATTTAAGATTGAGATCAAAAAAAGGCTGAATATCGATTTCCCGGAAGACCCCTTAGAACAGTTATGGAGAGCGATTGGATCTGTTTTCAGTTCATGGAATAATCCAAGGGCTATTGCCTATCGCGAGTTGAACCAAATACCCGAACACTGGGGTACAGCAGTAAATGTCCAGGCTATGGTGTTTGGAAATTTGGGAGAAGATAGCGGAACAGGTGTTGCATTTACCCGTGATCCTGCTACCGGTAAAAACGTCTTTTATGGAGAGTACTTATTGAATGCTCAGGGTGAGGATGTAGTATCAGGTATTCGGACACCTAGGCCGATCAACATCCTCCAAAAAGGAGAGACTCTTCTTCCTTCTTTGGAAGAAGAGATGCCTGAGATATACAGTCAACTTCTTGATATCAGAAATACCTTAGAAAGGCATTACAGGGATTTACAGGATATAGAGTTTACCATTCAAAGGGGAAGACTCTATATGCTTCAGACCAGATCCGGGAAACGTACCGGTTTTGCTGCCATGCGTATAGCAGTAGAAATGGTTGAGGAGGAGCTGATAGAAAAAGAAGAGGCAATTATGAGGGTAGAACCTGAGCATTTAAACCAGTTACTCAGCCCTATCTTAGATTCGAAAGAGAAGAAAAAGGCCGTTGCACAGGGAAGACTTTTAGCAAAGGGATTGAATGCAGGACCTGGTGGTGCATCTGGAAAGGTTATATTCAACGCCCCTGAAGCAGAGGAGCTTGCAAAAAAAGGAAAGAAAGATATTATACTCGTGAGGATTGAGACATCACCTGAAGATATCCGAGGGATGAATGCAGCCAAAGGTATTTTGACTGCCAGAGGCGGGATGACATCCCATGCGGCTCTGGTTGCCAGACAGATGGGAAAGGTATGTGTTGTGGGCTGTGAGGTATTAGAGATCGACTACGCGAATCAAGTGATGAGAGTTAATGGCCACGAAATAAAGAAAGGAGACTATATCTCTATTGATGGTACTAACGGCGAGGTATATCTCGATAAGATAGAGGAAACCCCTTCAGAGACTTTGCAGGTACTTATAGACAAGACATTGGATCAAAAAGAATCGGATATATATCAGATATTTGCGAAGATCATGTCGTGGTCCGATGAAATAAGAACCCTTCGGATACGTACAAATGCTGACAAGTCGGATCAGGTAAGTGTTGCTTTGAGTTTTGGCGCTGAGGGTATAGGACTCTGCAGGACAGAACATATGTTTTTCGAAGGAGATCGAATCGATTCGGTTCGTGAGATGATCCTGGCAGAAGATAAGGCCGGAAGGGAAAAGGCCTTATCTAGATTGATGCCTATGCAAAGGGAAGACTTTATTCATATCTTTAGGTTGATGGATGGGATGCCGGTTACCATTCGAACCCTTGACCCCCCTCTTCATGAATTCCTTCCAAAGAGTGAAATAGAGATACGTGCACTGGCCAAAAAAATGGGCATCGCTCAAGAGAGATTGACAACAAAGATAGAAGGCCTCCATGAGAGCAACCCTATGCTTGGCCATAGAGGTTGTCGTTTGGGTATAGTCTATCCTGAAATTACCGAGATGCAGGCGAGGGCAATATTTGAGGCATCGTGTCAGGTAGCAAAAGAAGGCATACGGGTAGTTCCAGAAGTAATGATCCCACTTGTAGGGCATGTAAAAGAATTGATAATGCAAAAGCAAGTTGTGGACAGGGTCGCTAAGGAGGTAATCGAGTCTTATGGTATGAATATAGAATACCTTGTGGGAACCATGATAGAATTGCCGAGAGCGGCCATTACAGCAGACGAGATAGCCAAGGTGGCCGAGTTTTTCTCATTTGGAACCAATGACCTCACACAGATGGCCTTTGGACTGAGTAGAGATGATGCAGGCAAATTCTTGCCATACTATATCGACAAAAAGATAATCGAAAATGATCCTTTTCAGGAATTAGACCAGGATGGAGTTGGAAAACTTATCGAGATTGCTGTACAAAGAGGAAGAGATACAAGACCCACACTCAAAGTGGGGATATGTGGGGAGCATGGTGGGGATCCCAGTTCCATTGAGTTTTTTTGTAGGAGCGGACTGGACTATGTAAGCTGCTCTCCTTATCGAATTCCCATAGCCCGTCTTGCAGCTGCTCAGTCAGTGTTAGGATTCAAAAATAAAAAGGCAGATGAAGCAAAGGAAGAGTAAAAGTAGATACTTCTAGAAATGAAAACAAACAAGAGTGAACGTCTCGACAAGCTTTTGGTTGAACGAGGGATCGCCCCCAGCCGTGACAGGGCTAAAGCCCTGATTATGGAAGGAAAGGTCATCGTAGATAACCACAGAGCAGACAAGGCAGGGGCAAAGGTTTTGCGAGATACTTCCTTAAGATTGAAAGGCAATGATATTCCATATGTGAGTCGTGGCGGGGTAAAATTGGCCTATGCATTAGATGCCTTTGAACTTGATACAGCGGATAAGTTAGCACTCGATGTTGGGGCCTCAACCGGGGGCTTCACGGATTGTTTGTTACAAAGGGGAGTGAGAAAGGTATATGCTATTGATGTGGGTTATGGACAACTCGCATGGAAACTGAGACAGGATTCAAGAGTAGTCGCTCTGGAGAGGAGGAATATCCGGCACCTGGAATCTCGAGAGATTAAAGATGAGATCGACTTGACTGTAATCGATACATCCTTTATTTCCCTTACCAGGGTTTTGCCTGCAGTAATCAAACTGCAAAATTGTATGGCTTGGATTGTCGCCCTTTTAAAACCCCAATTTGAACTGGAAAAGTCGGAAGTAGGGAAGGGAGGTATCGTAAAAGACCCGAAAAAACATAAAAAGGCGATTGAAAAGATAGCGAGCTTCGCTTCACTCCATGATTTAAAGGTTCAAGGTATAATTGCTTCGCCGATATTGGGAGCCAATGGAAACAAGGAATTCTTTTTATACCTTATACAATAATCCCTATAGATAAAAAAGCAGTTTATTTCAGGTCTTTTGTTTTTTTGAACATTTTGGCCCATGTATCACGTAAGGTAACGGTCCGGTTGAATACGAGTTTGCGATCAGAAGATTCTTGAGAATCAACGCAGAAGTAACCGAGCCTTTCGAACTGGTATATATCTCCTGGTGATGCTTCTGCCAGGGCAGGCTCTAAAAAGCATGAAGTAAGTCTCTCAACGGATGAAGGGTTTAAAAAATCCGTGAAGCTTTGTGCCTTACTCTCTTCATCTGGATTTGCTTTTAAAAAGAGATGGTTGAATAGATGAACTTCAGCTTGAAAAGAATGGGCAGCAGAAACCCAGTGTAATGTTGCCTTTACCTTGCGTCCGTCAGCAGACCAGCCTCCCCGGGTTTTTGGATCATAGATACAGTGGATCTCTACGACTTCCCCGGTCTGTTCGTCTTTCACCACACCCATACATGTAATATAATACGCATATCGTAAACGAACTTCACGACCCGGAGCCAATCGGAAAAATTTCTTTGGCGGGTCTTCAAGAAAGTCTTCTCGTTCAATATACAGCACCCGGGAAAAAGAGACCTTCCTCGTTCCCGTAGAAACATCCTCTGGATTGTTAAGTGCTTCCAACTCTTCCTCATGGTCTTCAGGGTAGTTGTCGATGATTACACGTAAAGGACGCAATACAGCCATTACACGAGGGGCCTTTCGATTGAGGTCGTCCCGAATACAGTGTTCAAGCAGTGAGATGTCGACCAGGCTTTCCCTCTTGGCCACCCCTATTCGCTCGCAGAAATTTCGAATCGACTCTGGTGTGTAACCGCGTCTTCTTAAACCCGAAATCGTAGGCATACGTGGGTCATCCCATCCCATTACATGTCCTTCTTCCACGAGTTGAAGGAGTTTTCGTTTGCTCATTACAGAATAGCTGAGATTGAGGCGTGCAAACTCGATTTGCTGAGGATGACAGTCGAGGTCTAGTTCATCGAGTATCCAATCATAGAGTGGACGGTGATCTTCAAACTCAAGTGTACAGATCGAGTGGGTTATCCCTTCGATAGAGTCCGAGATGCAATGTGCAAAGTCATATGTCGGATAGATACACCATCTGTCAGCGGTTTTATGGTGTGTTACCTTAAGAATACGATAGATAACAGGATCTCGCATATTCAGATTTGGGGATGACATATCGATCTTTGCCCGAAGTACACAAGAGCCGTCCTTGAACTCTCCTGCCCGCATACTTTTAAATAGGGCCAGGTTTTCATCGATTGAACGTGTTCGATATGGACTGTTCTTGCCGGGCTTTTTTAGTGTGCCACGATACTGTCTTATCTCTTCCACACTCAAGTCGCAGACATAGGCCTTGTCCTTCTTTATTAAGCTAACAGCGCATTCATATAGTTTTTCAAAGTAATCGGATGCATAAAAAAGCCGATCATCCCAATCGAATCCGAGCCATCTGATGTCCGATTGAATCGATTCGATGTATTCAACATCTTCCTTGCTCGGGTTTGTATCATCGAACCGCAAATTGCAAAGACCACCTTTATTCTCCGTAGCAAGGCCAAAATTAAGGCAGATCGATTTTGCATGTCCGATATGGAGATACCCATTCGGCTCTGGTGGAAATCGAGTGTGGATATGGCCTTCGTTTTTATTAGATAAGATATCATTCGCAATGATATTCCGGATAAAATCAGAGGGGGAAGACGATTCTGTTTTACTCATAAACCAACTCCTATGGACTCTATAAAAAAACCGCATAAAAAGCGGAAAAGGGTTCTCAAGGTTGACTATTGAGATGATTATATAACACAATGATCGAGGTCGTCAAGACCGATCATTTTTTTATCGAGGATAATAGTGTGAGTCATTTATCTCTGCAGTCAAATTTGACTATTTTCGGTTTTTAATATAAAATAAAATAGTCAAAAACAAAATAACGAATGCTGTTGCTGAATACAATCATTTAGGAGGAAATGCAATGACTGTTGGAAACGATGACACCAAAAGAGAATTTACGCCTCTTTATGACCCTCGATCTGTTGCTGTTATAGGTGCAACAAATAGCTGGAACAAATGGGGATTTTCCACCTTCACCAGTGCTTTGAACGGTTTTAGGGGAAAGGTCTATCCGGTAAACAATTCAGAAGAGATTGTTGTAGGAAGAAGGGCATATAAATCCGTTCTCGATATCCCTGATGATGAGTTGGTTGATCTTGCAATATTCGTTATCCCTGCGCCTGCAATACCAAAAGTAATGGAAGATTGCGTAAAAAAAGGTGTAAAGGCAGGGGTTATTATATCTGCAGGTTTTTCAGAAACAGGTGAAGAAGGCAGGAAACTTCAAGATGAGGTCGTTCGTATTGCCCGAAGCGGAAACCTTATCTTTATCGGTCCAAATTGTATGGGATATTATAGTGCTTCTTCAGAACTGAGGGCCTTCATGTTTCCTATCCCGATCTTGCCTGGCCCTATCGGTTTTGTAAGCCAGGGTGGAAACGTAGGCGGAGCAATCGTAACTACCGCAACAGATCGCAATATCGGGTTTCGAAGATACATCAGTTGTGGCTGCACAGCCGATATACAGATCGAAGAATACATCGAATCTTTCGGAAATGATCCGGAGATAAAGGTGATTCTCGCCTATATCGAAGGCTTGGATGACGGAGATAGGTTCGTGGAAAAGGTTAGGAAAGTCACCAGAGAGAAGCCTGTTATTGCATTGAAACCCGGAAGAACAAATGCTGCTACTAAGGCCATACGCTCACATTCTGGTACGATTGCAGGTTCCAGCAGTATTTGGGACAGTGCGTTTAAAAAGGCAGGGGTCATCAGGGCAGACACCCCGGATGAACTTGTGGATATAGCGGTTGGATATCTGACGCAGCCTTTACCAGAGGGCAGAAACGTCGCTATTATGACTCCTGGCGGAAGTTATGGCGTACTTTGCGCCGATGCATGTGCTTCCATGGGGCTCAATGTGATTGATCTTTCCCAAGAGACTGTTGCCGCTTTTGATAAGATATTTCCTCCAAGATGGAGCAAGGGGAATCCTGTGGATCCTGCCGGAGACCGGAATTTTACAGCCTATTTGAAGGCTCCTGAGATGCTCCTAGATCTCAATGAAGTCGACTCGTTGATATTTATGGGGTTCGACGGTTTTTCCAGTTTTCCATCTTTAGTCTCATCTATGAACCATGACTTTGCCGGCATGTTTAAGAATACGATACTGCCCTTGGTAGATATAGAAAAGGTAAACCAGTCAGCTTCCTCTGATGGTCATGCTCACAAAACATCGAGGATAACGAGACTCATGCGTTCTTTGCTCTTCATATTCTTTTCAATATTTGGGACATCTAAAAAAGAAGACATTCAGGAGTTTGCGGATCAGATTGCACGTCTTATTACATCGGACTTTGTGGATCCAACTATCTTTCAGGTATTCTCTCAAATAGTAAACGTTACGGACTTAAATGATATTGATGATCAAATGGTAGAGCGGCTGCTCAATAGTTTCCAACCACTCTTAGAGGCCCTTATACTGAAATGGATACATGATTATAATAAACCAATCATCACGACAAATTTTACAGAAGGCCCAACAACCCTAAAAGGTGGAAAATTTTATTCTTTTTCTTCAGGAAAGAAAGCGGCTTTAGTCCTTTCAAAGCTGGTTGAGTATAGTGAGTATTTGAAAAAAAAAGAAGATGGGGCAAGTCTTGTTAAGTAAATAATCATTCACCCTGTATTGCACAGGGTGAATGGTGAAATTAATTTGAGAATGATATAAAAACAAAGGCAGTGTTATTTTTTCGCTGCCAACTCCTCGCACATTTCTATAGTAGGCTGTCCGTCTAAAAGAGGGCCTATCTTCCCAAAAAGTTCTTGAATATAGGGTGTGGAACTATGATGATCAAAGGCAGCTTTGTCCTCATACTTTTCATAGAACACGAACTTTCCAGGTTCGACCTGAGAACGATGCAGGATGTAAGCAAGTGTCCCCTCTTCAGATTCCACTTTGGGTATCATCGCTCGTAATGCCTCTTCCATCTCGTTTTCTTTTCCAGCTTGTGCTTTTAAAATAGCAATTACAACAATCATTTCTTGCCTCCTTTGCGTGATTAAAATTTTATTCTGATTAATTCCGTCTTAAGTCACGATCTTACTACTTTTTTAACAGATTGCATACTAACACTGAATGTAGATACTCTTGAAAAGCATCTTTCTTTATAATTTTTTATATGCAATTATTCATAGCCTGTCAAGGATAAAGAGGCTTTTCTTTTTTAAACACTTGATATGTTCATAAAATTGGATTATATTTGAGGTCATAAGGTCATAAAAAAATCAGTTAGAATATACACACCGAGCTCTTCGAGGTTCAAGACAAAGGTGAATCCGAAAATCCTCTTCTATTGAAAATGTTGAAGCCGAAATCAGTTCAAAAGGAATCGATTCCTCTATCAAGCACAAGGTCGATTATCTTAAATCCCTTAACCTCCCAGAGAAACAACTACCCGCTCGTTTTATTTTAGAAGATCATAGCCAATATATACCTCATACGATCTATGGCCGTTATCCATGAAAGGCTTCACCAATCTAAAGATATTGCAACTATCGATCTCGCTGAATATGAAGACATCGGCAAGAAAGTATATTCCGCTCATACAGGATAGATCCGATCGAATTTCTATGTGCATCGATATCGGTGATGTTCTCTTTTGACTTGATCGGGCTATTTCATGTGGGCTGATCATCAATAAACTCATTTCCAATTCACTTAAGTACAGAACCTATAGGATTGCAACTGGTAAGGACTTTATTAGAGCAGCGTGAGAAAAAAAGAGACAGATAACAATAAAGGGCTCAGATTCAAAATAACATTTAAGAACAGATAAAAAAGGATATTACCTATGGAAAAAGGAAGAATTCTGATTGTTGAAGATGAGGGCATTGTGGCAGAAGATTTAAGAATATACTTAGAGGAAATTGGACATTCTGTTTGTGCAGTAGTTGCATATGGAGAGGACGCAATAAAAAAAGCAGAAGATGAAAAACCTGATTTGATATTGATGGGAATTATGCTTCCCGGAAAGTTAAACGGTATTGACGCTGCATATCAGATACGCTCCTGTCTTGACATCCCTATTATCTATGTTACTGCCTCCTCGAATGAAGAGATAATACAGCGGGCAAAGGTTGCAGAGCCTTATGAATACATTATAAAACCATTTCAAGAAAGGGAATTGAGAACAACCATTGAGATGGCCCTTTATAAACACAGGATGGAAAGAAGGTTAAAAAACAGTGAGCAGTGGCTTTTAAGAACCATTAAGAGTATCAGAGACGGGGTAATCGCAACGGATGCAAATTCTATAATACGATTCATGAATCCCATAGCACAAGAATTAACAGGCTGGAAGGAAGAAGATGCCATTGATCTGCCTTTGAAAGAAGTCTTTCAGATCGTAAACGAAAAGACAGGGAAGGGCATTGATGGTCTTGCAGCAGAAGTATTTCGAGAAGGCAATATTACAGGTCTTGCAAATAGAACTCTATTAATTGCCAAAGATGGCACCAGATGGCCTGTTGATAACTATGGCATACTGATAAAAGATGAAAAGGAAGATGTTATTGGTTTTGTTCTGGTATTCCATGATATCTCAGAGCAAAGGAATACACTTAAGGCTTTGAGGGAATCAGAAGAAAAGTACAGGTTGCTTGTTGAGAATGCTAATGACGGCATAACCATTACACAGGAGGGGAGAATCAAGTATGCAAATCCTCGCCTATTGTCTGAATTAGGGTATACTGAAGAAGAACTTCTCAATATCCCCTTCATTGATCTCATCCATCATGAGGATAGAGAGATGGTCTATGATCGATACTTGAGAAGGATTAAAGGGGAGGATGTTCCAAACTATTATACTTTCAGAGGTGTAAGTAAATACGGAGAAATATTTTTTGCACAACTCAACGCTGTAAGGGTCTCCTGGCATGGTAAACCTGCTAACCTTTCATTTATAAGGGATATTACATCTCTAAGGAAAGTAGAAGCCCAACTCCAGCAATCTCAGAAGATGGAGGCAATTGGGACTCTTGCAGGAGGAATTGCCCATGATTTTAACAACCTCCTTATGGGTATCCAAGGCCATACATCTTTAATGCTTAAGGATATCAGTAGCGGTCATAGCCATTTTAATCATCTCAAGGGGATAGAAGATGCAGTTGTGAGTGGTTCTCATCTTACCAGACAGCTTCTAGGATTTGCCAGAGGAGGGATGTACGATGTCAAACCGACCGACTTAAACGAGTTGATCGAAAAGACCTCTCAGATGTTCGCCCGTACAAAAAAAGAGATAAGGATTCATAAAAAATATCAGAAAGAAATATGGGGTGTAGACGCAGACCAGGGACAGATTGAACAGACGATGTTGAATCTTTTTATTAATGCCTGGCAGGCCATGCCCGATGGTGGTGATATATCCATTGAAACAGAAAATACAATTTTGTCGGAAGATTATGCAAGGCCTTTCAACATAAAGCCGGGCAATTTTGTTAAGATATCTGTTGCCGACACTGGCATGGGTATGGATGATGCAACTCAACAGAGGATATTTGACCCGTTTTTTACAACAAAAGAGATGAATCGGGGAACTGGTTTAGGGCTTTTCTCATCATATGGGATAATCAAAAACCACGGTGGTATTATCCATGTGGACAGTAAAGAGCGAGAGGGGACAGTATTTATTATTTATCTTCCAGCGATAATTGGGAAAGTGAAGAAAGAAAAGATAGAACTAGCTGATGAGATATTTACTGGTACTTTTAAAGAGACGATCCTTTTAGTTGATGATGAAGAGGTGATTATTGAGGTTGTCACTGAGATGCTCGAGGAGATCGGATATACTGTTTTATCGGCGAATAGTGGGAAGGAAGCGCTAAAATTATTAAAAAACAATAAAGAAAAAATCGATCTTATTATCCTCGATATGATTATGCCAGATATGAAAGGTGCGGATGTATGTGATAGGATAAAAGGATTAGAACCTAATAGTAAGATTCTTCTTTCAAGCGGTTATAGTATAGATGCCCAGGCCACAAGGGTACTTGAAAGGGGATGTAATGGCTTTATACAGAAACCCTTCAATATGGAACTTATCTCTAAAAAAATAAGGGAGATTCTATCAGGACATTAGGTTATACTCATTCATAAATGATAAAACACAGAATACTCCCGTTTTGCCTTGACAGCAGGAGAAAATTATTATACAAATGAATATTTAATTATATAAGGAGACATAATGAACGAAGATACTTTCCCTATTTCTTTAACATTTGATGATGTCTTGCTGTTGCCTGAAAAATCTGATGTGCTTCCAAAAGACGTAGATATTTCTACCTCACTGACCAAATCAATAAAACTGAATATGCCCATAATCAGTGCAGCCATGGATACAGTTACAGAATCTAGAACCGCTATATGTATGTCAAGAGAGGGAGGGATAGGGATTATCCACAGGAATCTCAGCATTAAATCCCAGGTATTGGAGGTTGAAAAGGTAAAGAAATCCGAAAGCGGAATGATTGTGGACCCGATTACCATGCATCCTGACAACAGGATCTATGAGGCACTCGATATAATGGAAAGGTACCGGATATCAGGTGTTCCAATTGTTAGTAAGGGGAAATTGGTAGGGATATTAACGAATAGAGATCTGAGGTTTGAGGAGGACCTCGATCAAAAGATAGACAATGTAATGACCAAAGAAAACCTGGTTACAGCACCTGTTGGGATTACCTTAGAAGAATCAAAAAAACTCCTCCACAAAAACAGAATAGAAAAACTCCTTGTGGTTGATGATGATAATAACCTGAAAGGGTTAATAACCATAAAGGATATAGAAAAGATACGAAAATATCCAAACGCATGTAAGGATCATCTGGGAAGGCTAAGAGTAGGCGCAGCCATTGGAATCACTTCAGATCGAGAAGAGAGAACAGAAGCCCTTTTAAGGGCAGGAACGGATATTATTGTAATCGATACTTCCCATGCCCATACAAAAAATGTATTAGAAGCGATTGCTGACACCAAGAAAAATTTCTCCAACTGTGAATTGATAGCAGGAAATGTGGCAACAAAGGAGGCTACTGCGGATTTAATTAAGGCAGGGTGTGATGGAGTTAAAATTGGGGTAGGACCAGGATCTATTTGTACAACGAGGGTTATCGCTGGAGTTGGTGTTCCGCAGATCACAGCGATATTGGAATGCAAAAAAGTCGGAGAGAAATTTAATGTTCCACTCATCTCAGACGGTGGTATAAAATTCTCAGGGGATGTTACAAAAGCAATTGCTTCTGGGGCAGACTCGGTTATGATAGGAAACCTTTTCGCCGGTACAGACGAGAGCCCTGGAGAGACTGTTATCTTTCAAGGAAGAAGTTATAAGGTATACAGAGGAATGGGTTCTTTAGAGGCGATGAAAAAGGGGAGCAAAGACAGATACTTTCAGGATGATGTAATAAACGATGCAAAACTCGTTCCCGAAGGAATTGAAGGGAGGGTTCCCTACAGAGGATCTCTCTCTTCGAATATCTATCAGTTGTTAGGAGGTCTAAAGGCTGGGATGGGGTATTTGGGGTGCAGGAACCTCCATGAGTTACACACAAAAGCCAGATTTTTAAAGATAACACCATCCGGTCTTAAAGAGAGCCATGTCCATGATGTTATCATTACAAGAGAGGCACCCAACTATCGGCTCGAGTAAATCAATTTGAAGTGCTTTAGAATGCACATATTTTATATTACACCGATAATCGCAAATGGGTAGCAAGAGAAATAGATGTGTCAGTTGATATTCATAAAGATAAAATACTCGTTTTAGACTTTGGTTCTCAATACACCCAGTTAATCGCAAGAAGGGTTCGAGAATGCAGGGTATACTGTGAAATTCAACCCTATACTATCCGCCTAGAGGAGATTGAGAGATTTAATCCCAAAGGCATTATCCTCTCAGGAGGCCCTTCCAGTGTCTACAGTGAAAAAGCCCCTAATTGTTCTTTAGATATATTTAAATTGGCCATCCCAATCCTTGGGATTTGCTATGGAATGCAGTGTATAGCCCACCTTTTAGGAGGAAGGGTTAAAGGTTCACTCAAGGGTGAATACGGACAGACAAAACTGAAGATAGATGATTTTACAGATCTATTCGTTGGCTTTGAGAATAACTCTTCAATCGATGTATGGATGAGCCATGGGGATAAGATCCAGACCATGCCCCCGGGTTTTACTTCCATCGCTCATAGTGAAAATTCCCCTATTGCAGCTATAAAGGATAGAGAATCGAGGATATTTGGAATTCAATTTCATCCAGAGGTTGCTCATACCCCAAAAGGCATGGAAATCCTCAAAAATTTTTTGAACCATGTATGTAAATGCCTTCCGAATTGGACTATGGGGTCTTTTATCGAGAACTCTATTGACAAGATCAGAACGGAGATAAAAAATAAAAAAGTCATTTGTGCATTGAGTGGAGGTGTTGATTCATCTGTAGTAGCGGTACTCCTCCATAAAGCGATTGGTGATCAACTCGTATGTGTCTTTGTTAATAATGGTTTGCTGAGAAAGGATGAAGCAAAGGAAGTAAGGGCAGTCTTTGGTAAGAATTATAAAATGAACCTCCATTATATCGATGCTGAAAATACTTTCCTGCAAAAACTGGAGGGCATTACAGACCCTGAGCAGAAAAGAAAAATCATAGGAAATGAGTTTATCTATCTGTTCGAAAAGGAGGCTGAAGCTATTGGAGAAGTTGAGTATCTTGCACAGGGAACACTCTATCCTGATGTAATAGAGAGTGTTTCATTTAAGGGACCATCAGCCACAATCAAGAGCCATCACAATGTTGGAGGGCTTCCGGAAAATATGAACCTAAAATTGATTGAACCATTGAGAGAGCTCTTTAAAGATGAGGTCAGGATTGCAGGATCTGAATTGGGATTGCCTGATGAAATAATAAACAGGCAGCCTTTTCCTGGCCCTGGGTTGGCTGTGAGAATACTCGGTAAGGTAACAAAAGAGAGATTGTCGATTCTAAGAGAAGCGGACTCTATCGTTTCAAAAGAGGTTAGAAAGACAGAATGTTACAGTCAGATTTGGCAGTCCTTTGCTGTTCTTCTCCCTATTAAGACAGTCGGTGTTATGGGAGATGAGAGGACATACGAAAATGCTATCGCACTTCGAGTTGTCCAGAGTCTCGATGGTATGACCGCAGATTGGGTAAAGCTTCCTTACGAATTCCTTGGCAAGCTGGCGAATCGAATCATCAATGAGGTAAAAGGGGTTAACAGGGTAGTATATGATATATCTTCCAAACCTCCAAGCACGATTGAATGGGAGTAAATAATGCAATATTCGGACTTTGTCCATCTTCACCTCCATACGAAATACAGCCTTCTCGATGGGGCAATTCGCATGAATGATCTCTTTGCCTTGGCCAGACAGTACAAGATGCCGGCCATTGCCATGACCGACCACGGTAATATGTTCGGGACCATAGAGTTTTATAATAAGGCCAATGAAAATGATATCAAGCCAATCATCGGCTGTGAGGTCTATGTAGCACCAGGCAGCAGATTTGATAAGAAGTCGCAGGGCATCTCTGATGCATCCTATCATCTGACCCTATTGGCAAAGAATAATAGAGGGTATAAAAACTTATTGAAACTGGCAAGTGCTGCCTATCTTGAAGGGTTTTACTACCGTCCTAGGGTAGATAAAGAATTACTAAGGAAGCATAATGAGGGACTGATTGCTTTGAGTGGTTGTCTTCACGGTGAAATCCCCCATCTTTTACAGGCTGGCAGGAAGGAAGATGCTAAGAAAGTAGCCAGCGAGTACAAAGAGGTGTTTGATGACACAAGCTTCTATCTGGAAATCCAAGACAACAAGATTGAAGTTCAAAACACCGTCAATCAAGAAATCGTTGAGATAGGCAAGCTCCTTGATTTGCCCTTAGTGGCTACCAATGACTGCCATTATTTAAAACGAGAAGATTCAAAGGCCCATGAGGTACTCTTATGCATACAGACAGGGAAGACCCTTGGGGATCTCAATCGAATGAGGTTTGCTACAGATGAGTTTTATTTTAAATCTCCGAAGGAGATGAAAGATGCCTTTTCATTATACCCCAATGCATTGAAGAATACTATTGAGATTGCTGAACGCTGTAATGTAAATCTGAAATTCGGCGAGTTTCATATGCCCGATTTTGATGTTCCGCGAGGAGAAACCCTGGACAGCTACCTTGAAGGACTGGCAAAAGCTGGATTAGAGGAAAGGTTGAAGTTGATCAAAAGCAGGGAAGGGGATATATCTTCAAAATCAGAGATATACATGAAAAGGCTCAAAAAAGAGTTAGAGATTATAAAGTCCATGGGATTTTCTGGCTACTTCTTGATCGTCTATGACTTTGTAAATTATGCTAAAAACAGGAATATTCCTGTTGGACCGGGTCGTGGGTCTGCTGCAGGAAGTCTGGTAGCTTATTCTTTAAGGATTACAGATATAGATCCGATTTTATATGATTTGCTCTTTGAAAGGTTTCTCAATCCAGGTCGGATAAGTATGCCTGATATCGACATAGATTTCTGTATGGACGGCAGGGATGAAATAATAGAATATGTCACCAAAAAATACGGCAAGGAAAATGTTGCCCAGATCATTACATTCGGAAAGATGCAGGCAAGAGGTGTAATAAGGGATGTAGGGAGAGTCCTCGACATCCCCTATAAAGATGTTGACAGGATAGCCAAACTCATCCCTGATATTCCAAATATCTTGCTGAAAGATGCACTGGAACAGGAACCCAGACTCAAAGAGGTTGAACAAAAGGATGAGAACTTACGGAGCTTAATCTCCCTGGCCAAATCCCTGGAGGGACTTCCGAGACATGCAGCAACCCATGCAGCGGGGGTTGTCATATCTAACCGGCCTCTTCAAGAACATCTCCCTTTGTATAAAGGGAAGAATGATGAGGTTGTCACACAATTTGCCATGAAAGAGGTCGAGAAGACAGGGTTGATCAAGTTCGATTTTCTAGGGCTAAAGACACTGACCTTGATTGAAGACATATTGAGTCTTATCAACAAGGGACAAGAGAAGAAGATCGATCTAAGTCAGTTGCATCTGAATGATGAATTGACCTATAGACTGCTGGGAGCTGGAGATACTTCAGGGGTCTTCCAACTGGAAGGTTCCGGCATGAAAGAACTTTTAGTGAAACTCAAACCAGAGAATATTGAAGATGTCATTAGCCTGATCGCCCTTTATCGCCCAGGCCCTCTAGGAAGCGGAATGGTAGATGACTTTATAAAGAGAAGACAGCGAATCATACCTGTAAAATATGAGGTTCCTCAACTAGAAGAGATATTAAAAGATACATATGGAGTGATCGTTTATCAGGAACAGGTTATGATGATAGCAAGTACCCTTGCCGATTTTAGCTTAGCAGATGCTGATTTACTTCGCAGGGCTATGGGGAAGAAGAAACAGCATGAAATGGCCGAACAAAGAGAAAAGTTTCTGACTGGTGCGAAAAAAAACATGATAAATAAAGAAAAGGCTGAGAAGATCTTCGATTTAATGGCCATGTTTGCCAAATACGGCTTTAATAGATCCCACAGCGCAGCTTACGCTATCATAGCATACCAGACCGCATATCTCAAAGCTCATTATCCTCTTGAATTTGCAGCGGGCCTTTTGACCAGTGAAAAAGACAATAGCGAAAAACTTATAAGATATATAAGCGAGTGTAGAGATAAAGATATCTCGATCCTCCCGCCGGACATCAATGAGAGTTTAAGGGATTTTACAGTTATTGACGATAAGATTCGGTTTGGACTGGGAGGAGTTAAAAATGTAGGAGATCAAGCCATAGAATCAATTATCTCAGCCAGAAAGAAAGATGGGAAGTTTGGTTCAATCTTTGATTTCTGTGAGCGAGTAGATCTCAGGAAGGTGAATAGGAGAGTCACAGAGAGCCTCATCAAGTGCGGAGCATTCGATTACATGGGTGTGTATCGCTCAAAATTAGTAACAGCACTTGATGATGCCATAGATGCTGCAGGGGCAATCCAGAGAGATAGGGTAAATGGTCAAATAAATATGTTTGATATGTTCAAGGAAACCTGTCAGGTTGATGTGGATTCGAGGTTTCCGGATATTGAAGAGTGGCCTGAAAAGCAACTTTTAACCTATGAAAAGGAGTCTCTCGGTTTTTATATTTCAGGTCATCCACTAAACCGATATGAAGAGGAACTCAATAGATACTCTAACACGAATACAATGGATGTTCAGAAATTGGACCATGGGACTGAAGTAAAGCTTGGAGGCGTAATCAACTCAATTAAGCCTATTATTACCCGCAAAGGAGATCGTATGGCGCGCGTTATCCTAGAAGACCTGAAGGGTTTTGTTGAAATGATCGTATTTCCTGATACCTATAAAGATGTCTCCTCAGTCTTAGAGGGTGATGAACCGGTTTTGGTTATAGGGTCTCTCAATAAAGAAGAAGAGAACGCGAAGATAATGGCGAAAGAGTTAATTCCCCTATCAAGAGCAAAGGAAAGGTTGATCGTTGATATTCACTTTCGTTTAAATATCCCTTCATTAACCAAAGAATATATAGAAAAACTAAAGGACATCTTGTTGAATCACCCGGGAAATTGTAAGGCTTTTCTCCACTTGGTTATTCCAAATGAGAGTGAGACGATTATCGCATTGGGAGATGATTTTCAATTGAATGCATCGGATTTACTTCGAGATGAGGTAGAAAACTTGTTTGGCTATTCTGTTACGACTTTTCAAAGCTAATGTATGTATCAGGAAAGAAGATATAGAAATTTAGTAGACAAAAATAACTTTACCTCTTTCCAAGTCTCTGTTAAGGAAACAGATTTATATATTCGGGCATACAAGGACTTACGGGAGGAAACAAGAGAGATCGTATTGAGGTATAGATATCAAATCGAGGAATATATTAGGAAAACTCCGGAATTCCAAGGTATTCTGGTGCCAATACAGATGGATCCATTTGCCCCAAAAATAGTAAAGACCATGATAGAAGTTTCCCGCTTAACCGGAGTTGGGCCAATGGCAGCAGTGGCAGGCGGCCTCTCAGAGTCTGTCGGTAGAGATTTGCTGAAACACTCAAAAGAAGTGATCATCGAGAACGGGGGAGACATATTCCTCAAGGTTTCCAAAGAGGCAAGGATCGGGATACATGCCGGGGTATCTCCTTTAAGCGACAAAGTGGGCATAAAGATCGATCCTGCGGATACGCCGTTGGGTGTATCTACTTCATCGGGCACAGTAGGGCATTCTTTGAGTTTTGGAAGAGCGGATGCTGTTACCGTGATATCGAGATCTGCCCCTTTGGCAGATGCTGCCGCTACATCGATCGGGAATATTATTCATGATGCAGGTGACTTTGACAAAGGGTTGGAACTCGCCCGTAGAACCGAAGGGATAAAGGGCCTTGTAATTATAGTAGGAAAAAAGATGGCGGTTTGGGGAGATGTGAAGCTGTTTCATCTATGAGCAGTCAAGATTTTAATGAGAGATACAAATGAAGATCGGTGTTATTTCAGATACTCATTTAACAACGCCTTCAGAAGAGTTAGGAAGGATAATCAAGACATATTTCAAAGATGCGAATATGATACTCCATGCCGGTGATATCGTTCGAATAGAAGTCCTTAAGGCTTTCAATGGAATGGATTTACAGGCTGTGCATGGGAATATGGATTCGCCTGAAATAAAAAAAAAATTGCCTCCAAAAAGAGTGATACGAGCTGGTCGATTTGAAATTGGATTGATCCATGGATGGGGACAGCCGATAGGTATGGAAAGAAAGGTTAGAAAGGAATTCGAAGAGGTAGATTGCATCGTGTTTGGGCATACTCACTGTCCTACAAATCGTTTTATAGATGAGATCCTCTTCTTTAATCCGGGGTCGCTAAAGAACAGATGGTTTGATCTGGGAGTATCGGTTGGCATACTGGATTTGAACGACAAAATAAAAGGAAGAATTATTAAGGTGCGGCAATCAATCATTGGGAGGTAATATGAATTGTCTTTGGGCCCCGTGGAGAATGGAATATATCCTAGGGGATAAATCAGATCCATGTATATTCTGTTTAAACCCGGGCATAAAGGACAGTAAAGAAAATCTGGTATTATACCGTGGAAAACTCTCTATGGTAATGATGAATAAATACCCATATGCCTTTTCTCACCTTTTGATAGCACCCAACAGACATATAAACGCTTTAGATGATCTGGATATTTCTGAAGTCAGTAATCTCTCAATTCTATTACAGAGCTCTATTATTTTACTCAAAGAGGCTTTTAAACCAGAAGGTTTTAACATTGGATTAAATCAGGGTAAGGCTGCAGGAGCAGGAATAGAGGAACATCTACATTTTCATCTAGTGCCAAGGTGGACTGGGGATGTTAATTTTATGCCACTACTGTGCGAGACGAGGATGATCTCTGAGCACTTGAACGAGACATATGAAAAGTTGTCAGTGCTCTTTAGAAATTTAGAGATTTAAGGAGGAATCCCATGAAATTGCTCAAGACGATATTTATAACTGCCCTTTTTATAATAGGGTTAACATTTGCTTATAAAAATCAGGAATCCGTGTCAGTAGAATACTATTTTATAGAACAGACATGGACAGTTCCTCTTTTTTTATTGATCTTTTTTTCAATCCTTATTGGTGTTCTAATCGCTGGTATAGGTGGTGTTTATAGCGGTTTTAAGCTGAAACACGAGATAAAAAGGCAACAAAAGATTATATTGGAATTGGAAGACGAATTGAGTTCATTAAGGAATACTCCCATAACAGATTTCAAAAGACAGAACGGATAAGAAAGAAGAATAGAGGGTAATTCTTCTTGTCCAAAATGATTTGTTGACAGATATCTGGCTCGCTATTGTCAATTTCAAAATTTTATCATTATATCGGATTATGATTTCAAAGATTACACCTATGATACGACAGTATTTGGAGATAAAGAAAGCGTATAAAGACGCTATACTTTTTTTCCGAATGGGCGACTTCTATGAAATGTTCTTTGAAGATGCAAAGATCGCATCGAATATCCTGGGTATTACACTCACGTCTCGAGATAAAAACAAGGAGAATTCCGTCCCTCTTTGTGGTTTTCCCTATCATTCTGCCTCAGCCTATATCTCAAAGCTGATCGATCAAGGCTATAAAGTTGCAATATGCGAACAGATAGAGGACCCAAATAAAGCGATTGGGATTGTTAAAAGGGAAGTGGTCAGAGTTATTACCCCCGGGCTGGTAGTAGATACAGATGCTATTGAAGATTCAGAAAACAATTTTTTGATGAGTATTTCATCTAATAAAGAGAAATGGGGTATTGCCTTTGTGGATCTCTCTACAGGAGAGTTTAAGGCTACAGAGATTGTAGAAGATGATGTTCTGATTGAAGAAACAGCGCGGATAGCCCCAAAAGAAATACTTGCTCCGAAATCTCTTAGCACTAATGAGACTTTTCTTGAACTTCTTCAGTCAAACGATAGATACATTTTAACATACATTGATAATGGAATATTTGAATACGAAAAAAACCTCAAGTCAATATCCAAACAGATCAAAATAGAGCTTCTCGAAGGCCTCAACCCTGATGACATGAAAGAAGCCATTAAGGCTTCAGGTGGTATAGTCCATTACATCAAGGTCACTCAAAAGGCAGAACTCAATCATATCAATCATCTCATACTCTATCAGGTTCATGACTATATGGTTCTAGATGAGCCTACCAAGAGAAACCTGGAAATCTTTTCTACCATGAAAGAGAATTCTAAAAAAGGCTCTCTGATACAAATCCTCGATGATACATCTACAGCCATGGGAAGTAGAAAAATAAGAAACTGGTTGAATTATCCAATTCTAAGTATCTATAAAATAAGGGAAAGGATTGATTCTGTTGAAGAGCTTAAAGATGAGAAAATAGTTCGGAAAGACCTTAGAGGAGTATTAAAAGAGATACGAGATTTAGAGAGGATTAATAGTAGAATATCTCTGGCAACGATTAATGCCAAGGATTTGATCCAATTAAAGTTATCTGTGAAGATACTCCCAGAAATTAAAGGGATCCTTAAAGGATTGTCTTCAAAACTCTGTGAAAAGATATTTTTGAGGCTCGATGATCTAACTGACATATACAAAATAATAGAGAGCTCTATAGCTGAAGATCCCCCGTATACTATTCGTGAGGGGGGCTTGATCAAAGAGGGTTACGATGAGACTCTCGATCAGTTGAGAGAGATCGGAAAGGGAGGAAGGAGTTGGATTGCAACCCTTGAGGCCAAAGAGAGAAAAAAGACTCGAATCAATTCCCTAAAGGTCGGCTTTAACAAGGTTTTTGGGTATTATATTGAGGTTACGAAAGCAAATTTAAACAAAGTGCCCAAAGACTATATGAGAAAACAGACATTAGTCAATGCGGAGAGGTATTTTACTCATGAATTAAAAGAGTATGAATCCACAGTATTAGAAGCCAAAGAGAAACAAATTGAATTGGAATTTCAGTTGTTCAATCAAGTTCGAGAACAAATCGAAAAGCAAACCCAACGAATACAACTCACATCTTCTTTACTGGCCGAGCTTGACACATTGCTTTGTCTTGCTGAGGTTGCTGATAGATTCAATTACGTCAAACCCTCGATAAATGAAGAAGACAGGATTGTTATCATAGACGGAAGGCATCCGGTAATTGAACAGATGAATCTGGGGGAGAGATTTGTCCCTAATGACATAACACTTGACACACATGAGAATCAGTTAATAATCATTACCGGTCCCAATATGTCCGGGAAATCTACTATAATGAGACAGGTTGCCCTTATTGTTCTCATGGCCCAAATAGGAAGCTTTGTCCCTGCAAAAGAGGCTACTATTGGTCTGGTTGACAGGATATTTACCCGTGTTGGCGCATCAGACAACTTAGCTAAGGGGGAAAGCACTTTCATGGTTGAGATGAACGAAACGGCAAATATACTGAGAAACGCATCAAACAAAAGTCTCATCATCATGGATGAGATTGGGAGGGGTACAAGTACTTTTGATGGTGTAAGTATCGCATGGGCAGTAGCTGAATATATCCATGACAAAGAGGAACTCCAGGCAAAGACCCTTTTTGCTACCCATTATCATGAACTCACAGAGTTGGCTTTGACAAAGGATAGGGTAAAAAACTATAATATAGCTGTAAAAGAATGGAATGATCGAATCATTTTTTTGAGAAAGCTGATACAAGGTGGGACAAATCGGAGTTATGGTATCCAAGTTGCAAGGTTGGCTGGGTTGCCAACAGATATTATCAATCGTGCCAAGGAAATTCTTTTAAACCTTGAAAGGGGAGAATTAAACGAGTTAGGAATGCCTAAATTAGCCCTATCGAGATATAAAAGCCAGAAGGCAGAAAATTATCAACTAAGCCTCTTCAATACGAACACAGGTTATCTTTACGAAGAATTGAAAAGGTTGGACATCTCTAGTATAACGCCTTTAGAGGCATTGAATAAACTCAATGAATTAAAAGAAATGGCCGATAGAGACAAATAAATATTTATAGAAGTTTTTACGAAAACATGAGAGAATATAGATTAAAATCCAATCTTGCTCACTATAGGTCATCTATAGACTATGAGAATGATTTGAACACGGAGCAATTGGAGGTTGTATTTGCAAAAGAAGGGCCCTTCCTTGTCATTGCAGGTGCCGGAAGCGGTAAGACTAGGACTGTTACGTATAGAGTCGCTCGCCTTCTAGAAGATGGAATAGAACCCTCCAGGGTTTTATTGGTCACATTCACAAATAAGGCAGCGAAAGAGATGCTTCGAAGGGTCGGATCTCTGATCAATATGAATATAAACAGGTTATGGGGGGGGACTTTCCATCATATAGGTAATCTAGTATTGCGTGCTCATGCAAAGGTCATAGGATACGAAAATAACTATACTATACTCGATCGAGAGGACGCTAAAGAATTACTAAACACTTGTATAGCAGAGAAGGGCCTGAACAAGAAAGAGAGTAGGTTACCGGCGGGTGATCTCTTAATGGATATTATCAGCCTGTCAGTGAATGCAAATAAAACATTAGAAGAGATTATACTCAATAGATACCCTCATTTAAAAAATTATATATTTGATTTAATAATGATCGCAAAACAGTACAGTTTTCACAAGAAAAGACTGAACCTGATGGACTTTGACGATCTGCTTTTCTATTGGAAGTATTTATTAGAGCAGCATCCAGAGATAAGAAAAGCCTATTGTAAAAGATTTCACTATATCCTGGTTGATGAATATCAAGACACCAATAAAATTCAGTCGGATATTATCGACATACTCGCATCTTTATACCGAAATGTTATGGTTGTAGGAGATGATTCTCAAAGTATATACTCCTTTAGAGGTGCAAACTTTGAAAATATAATCGAATTTCCAAAGCGATATCCAGATACTAAGGTATTCAAACTGGAGACAAACTATCGGAGTACACCTGAAATACTCTATTTAGCAAACTGTAGTATAGACTACAACCAAAAGCAATTTCGAAAGAAACTAAAGGCTATACGAAAAAGTGGGACAAGACCTGCTCTTGTTTCTCTTGGTGATGTTATAGAACAGGCTAATTTCGTCGCCCAACGAATTATTGAATTAAAAGATGAGGAGGATATCTTTTTAAACGACATATCGGTTTTATATAGAGCCCACTATCACTCTATGGAACTACAGATGGAACTGACGAGAAGAGGAATTCCCTTTGAGATAAGATCCGGATTAAGGTTCTTTGAACAGGCTCATATAAAGGACATCATTGGGTTTTTACGGATTATCGTAAATCCATTTGATGAACTTTCCTGGAAAAGGTTGCTAAAACTCTTTTCGGGGATTGGTAATGTTACCGCAGGAAAGATATGGAAGTTCCTCTCCATCCGCAATGAGCCATTAAAAGCTATTGATTCAAAAGACCTACTTCATTTGATCTCAAATAGAGCATCATCTAGCCTGAATAAATTCAGAGAAATCTTAAGTGAGATTAAAGACCCACCTATAAAGTACCATCCTGATGAGATGATTCGTATTATCATGGAGGCCGTTTATATAGACTACCTTCAGGATAATTACCCAAACTTTGAATCGAGAATAGAGGATATTACTCAATTAAGCCACTTTTCTTCCCGATACAATTCAACAGGGGCCTTTCTTAGTGAAATGGCCTTATTAACTGACTTATCAACCGAGCAGATTACTATAAATAAGGATAACCGGGAAAGAATAATTTTAAGCTCCATCCATCAGGCAAAGGGGCTAGAATGGAAGGTTGTTTTTCTTATCTGGTGTGTAGATGGAAGATTTCCAAGTTCAAGGAGTCTGGAAGATCATGAAGGGGAGGAAGAGGAAAGAAGACTCTTCTATGTTGCAACAACTAGAGCCAGAGATGACCTTTACATCTGTTATCCAACATTGGATTACTATAGCAAGCAATCCAGAAGGCTTTTACGTCCTTCGAGGTTTATCAAAGAGTTAAAGCCATCTGTTTACGAAAAATGGTTGATAAAGGATGATTTTTCTCTATTTTCTTACCCAAAAATCGATAAAAACCCTATGAATTAGTGTTTATCTAGAAATAGACGATTGTGTTCGAGGTCAATAAAAACAAAGAGTTCACCGTCCATAGAACATGTTCCCTCATTCGAATCCCTCTAGGGGTTCGCAAGGCGAAATTCTACAGGGCGAGCAAGAATACACTGCTTATTTCTGGATTGATGTGAGTGAACAATACTATGATAAAATTATGTTCACAATTAAACCTGAAGTCTAATAAAGAAAACGAGCTTTTATCTTTACGTGCTAGTGTTTTGTTTTTTTGTGTTATTTTTATTGGCCTTTCGTTTTCGTCCAATGCGTACTCAGAAAGTTGTAAGGCTCTTTATCAATCAGCAATCAAGGAGTTTAACTCCTTGAAGGCTTCAAATGCAAAGAGGAGATACAGGGTTAACTGGATAACTTGTGCCAGGAAATTTGAAAAGGTTTATAAAAAATGCCCAAGAAGCTCTAGGGCTGATAATGCTATGTATATGGTAGGGAATCTCTATCAAGATCTATACGGTTATTCAAACAGGAACTCTGATTTGAATAAAGCGATTCGGATCTATCAAAGACTGATAAAAACATATCAAAGAAGCAAAATAGCCGATGATGCCCAGTTCAGAATTGCAGAGATTTACGATATGCATAAGAATTATAAAACAAAGGCTTACATAGAATATTCTAAAGTTATTACTAAATTTCCAAAAGGAAACCTATCCAAAAAGGCCAAGATAAGGTTGAATAGATTAGAGAAGTATAAGCCTGTAGTTACATCTAAAAAGTCATCCAGCAAGAAAAGAGATAATCCTGTACAGGTAACCAGGATAAGGCATTGGTCTAATCCAGATAACAGCAGAGTAGTGATTGATCTCAAGAAAAATGTCTCCTATAAGAGCCATCTATTGAAGAGTGACCCGTCTCATAAAAAACCTCCACGTTTGTATGTAGATTTGTTAAATACAAGGCTCAGCCCGGATTTATGCCAACCGATTCCCATAAATGATGGTCTTTTAAAGAGAGCCAGGGCAGGGCAATACAGAGATGACATAGTAAGAGTTGTATTGGATATCGAGAGTATTAAAAGCTATAAGGTCTTTCCTTTGGAGAGCCCTTTTAGAATAGTGATTGATGTAACAGGTAGCGAATCTCTTACTAAAAGAACTTCTATATCAAACAAGGACAAGGCTCCAACCTTAACCCAACAGTTGAGCCTTGGTATCGGTAAGATAGTAATTGACCCAGGACATGGAGGACGTGATCCGGGAGCCATTGGACCAACAGGTTTGAAAGAAAAAGACGTTGTTTTAAATATCGCTAAAAAACTCGAATCCGTTATTAAGGAAAGGCTAGGCTGTGAAGTTGTCCTGACAAGAAGAGATGATCGTTTTGTTCCACTGGAGGAGAGAACCGCTATTGCTATCACTCGAAAGGCTGATCTATTCATATCTATTCACGCAAACGCGAGTTCCCATAAAAACGTTAGTGGGATTGGGACATACTCTTTAAACCTTTCCACTGATGAGAGTGCTGCAGAAGTAGCAGCCAGAGAAAATGCAACAACTACCTTGAATATAAGTGATCTTCAAGACGTTTTACGCGAAATTTTAATGAATTCGAAGATCAATGAGTCCAATAGGCTGGCTGTTTATGTTCAAAAATCTTTAATTAAAGGCATGCGTTCCAAATACTCAAACATAAAAGATATTGGAGTAAAACAGGCTCCTTTTTATGTACTTATCGGAGCAGATATGCCAAGTATTTTGGTGGAGGTTTCTTTTATAAGTAATAATATAGAGGAGAAGAGGCTTAAAAAAGACGATTACCTTGAGACGATTGCCTCTTCTATATTTTCTGGTATAAGAGGATATATTAACGGTATAAAATTGGCTGCATATTAACAGAACTGCTGATAATTTAATAATTTATAATATAAGAGTTCTTTTGATTGATCATTAAAACATCTCTTTGTAACTGATTTATTATGCTTCTTAAAATAGCTGAAAAAAGGGTAATAATTACAAACCGTTCAAAGAACGAATTTAGAAATGACTATGGATAAGAGAGAAAAAATGTTACATCCAAAAAGGTTTGAGAGGCGGAGGCATCCAAGAATAAATATCACACTGGATGCACGGTTTATAATAGTGAGTAAGTGTATTGACAGGGATTTTTCATCAGGGGTGATTCAGGGAAAAACAATAAGTGTTTCTACAAGAGGAGTTTCTCTAAAGACGAATACTGTCCAGATTAATGGTCTTCATATCGCTTCTTCTGTATCCGTTTCAGGAAAGAATACAATACAGCTAGAGCTTGATTTACCGTCTTGTTCGAAAACGATAAATGCAGAGGCAGAGGTTAGATGGTATGACCTAACTCCGGAAGACAATGATTTTCTCTATAATGTGGGTTTGTCTTTTACAAACCTAAATGAAGAGAATAGCGAGGCACTAAAACGATTCATAATGAAAGAGAAAAGAAAAGAGGAAAAACCCCGTCTTGCTTTTATCCGCAAATGGTTTTTTAGAAAATAATCGTTTGGTTATTCTTGAGTTTTCTCAATGAACTTGAAGTTTCTTTGAAGAATAATAATTAACTGTATTTACACGAAAAAAAGACGATTACCTTTCAATGGCTAAAAGGCATGATATTTGGAAACATCTAGAATAAGCTCAAATTTATTAAAGACTTTCTATTTCGTTATCCTCTTCGTTCTTATTGTCTTATTAGTTCCATATAACAAAGGACTGTTTTTTAGAGAGGGTTTTAGGTGGCTCTATATCCTTTTCTTATCCTTTTGTCTTTCTTTTACTTTAACCCCCATTATAAGACATTTTGCAAAGAAATGGGGAGCTCTTGATTATCCAGATGATAGAAAAGTTCATAAACAAGCTACTCCTTTATTAGGAGGTATCCCTATATATATTGCATTTTTTGTAGCTGTTTACAGTAATAATATCTTTACAAGATCATTATTGGGCATCTTATCTGGTGGATTCCTCATTTTTCTTGTAAGTGTAATAGACGATATCTATGGAGTAAAGGCATGGATAAAACTACTTATCCAGATTATAGCGACCTTAATAGTTGTTCACTCTGGAATCGTATTAAACCTTTTTACTAAAATCCCTTTAGGAATGGAGCTCAATGTTTTCTTAACGTTTTTATGGGTGATTGGTATTACCAATTCTTTTAATTTTTTTGACGGGATGGATGGGTTAGCTTCAGGTTTAGGGATCATTACTGCCTTTTTTATTGGGATCGTTGCTTTTCAAACGAATCAGCCTTACTTTGGCTGGATAGCTATTGCTATTGTAGGCAGTTGTATAGGATTCTTACCTTATAATTTCAGGATAAACAACCCTGCTACTATATTTTTGGGTGATGCAGGAAGCAACTTCTTAGGATTTACTTTAGCATGTCTTGCCATACTCGGTGAGTGGGCGGATAATAATCCGATCGTCTCTCTAGCGACCCCTTTACTTATCTTTTGGATATTCATTTTTGACATGACCTATATAACAATAACAAGGATAGCAACTAAAAGGGTTACGAATTTCAGAGAATGGATAGACTATGTGGGAAGGGATCACCTTCATCATCGCCTGGCCATACTTCTAAGTAGTGAAAAAAAAAGCGTTATCTTTATTTTTTTGCTTTGCGTGTGTATGGGAATCGGTTCAATCGCTCTTCGATATGCTCGTACGTTAGATGCTCTCCTTTTACTGGTCCAGGCGGCAATAATTGTCGGACTTGTAACCATACTGGAGGTAGGGAGTAAAAAATCGAAAATAGTAAACGAATAAAAAAATTGAAGTTTATCTGTTGTTTGGTCGATGTGTATCATTGACAGCTAGTTCCATATATAATTATACATCTATTTAATAAAAATGTGTTTCTGTTATGTATGAAAATTTCTGGGGACTGAGAGAGCCTCCATTTGAGAATGTTCCAGACCCGCGATTCTTGTACCTTTCTGACAAACACGAAGAGGCTTTAATGAGGTTACTTTATGCGGTTAAGGGACGTAAAGGTGCGGCGATATTGACTGGGGAAATAGGTTGCGGAAAAACACTTCTAAGCCGTGTTCTGCTTCGGAATCTGCTGGATAAACGATTCGAAGTCATCCTCATAGCAAATCCTTTCTTGCCTCCTGTTTCTTTTTTAAAAGAGATCCTGTTTCAAATGGGAATTACAAACAATTTCAAGCAAAAAGTAAGTATACTTCATGCGATAAATAACAAACTGCTGGAGAATGTAAAAAAAGAAAGAGAAACAATACTAATCATTGATGAAGCTCACCTGATCATTGATGACCGACATGTTATGGAAGAGATTAGACTCCTGTTAAATTTCCAACTTGACAATCGTTTTTTGTTGACTTTAATCCTAATCGGCCAGCCGGAGTTGAAATATGGAATATCAAAAATGCCTCAACTGGAGCAAAGAATTGCCATAAAATACCATCTAAAACCATTAAATCGATCCGAAACCGAGAGATACATACACTTTCGCTTGAAGACAGCGGGTTTAACCCGGAATATCTTTACAGATAAAGCGGTAGATAAGATATGTGAATATAGCCAGGGAATCCCTAGAAAAATAAACAACATATCTGATTTAAGCCTTCTTATAGCCTATAGCAAAAAAGAAAAAATAGTCAACTCCAATATCGTATTAGAATCCATCAATGAACAGACTTGAGGTTTTTATATTATGGCAGAATTAAAGGATCTCATTAAAAGAGAATTAGAGTCAAGGGATGAGAGGACTTCAAAGAGAAACGTTACCTTGAAAGATGAAATAAATTTTAGAGAATTGGATATGTTAGAGGAGTCTCCTAATACACAGCCCAATTTTGACAAAATCACTACAGAAAAGATCTTCAACCGATTCGCATTAGACCCCAATGAGGTTTATGAAGAATCACTTCATCATATGAGGGGTATCATTGCCAAGATTAAGGACGGGGGATATTTTAAAATAGACAAACTGTTTACGATTGCAGAAAAGATTATAGACAGCCTTCAATCATATGAGCCTGCGTTACACAAATATCTAAACGGACAAAAAGAGAACTCGCTTTTGATTAAATTTTATTCCATTGAACAATCTCTTGATGATATGGCAGTCCATTGCGTCAATGTAGCTGTTTTGGCAATAGATATTGGTATTGGTCTCAAATATGAAAAAGAGAGACTGATCCAAGTGGGAGTTGCCGCGTTCCTCCATGATATTGGCATGTGTAAAATACCAAGTAGTATAATCTATAAACCAGGTTTATTAAGTCAAAAAGAGTATGATATCGTAAAAAGGCATCCTGAATATGGACTTGAGATTCTAACTAATTTAGGAGAAGAACATGCCTGGCTTAAGAAAACTATCTTGCAAGAGCATGAGAGAAGCAATGGGACAGGGTATTTAAAAGGGATAAAAGGAGAAGATATCCATGAGTATGCCAAGATTATTGGGATTGCTGATGTATATGAAGCCCTTTCGCATTCCAGGCCATACCGAGGATACCTTCTTCCCCATCATGCGATGAAAGAGATCATGAAAGAAACAAAGGAGGGAGTATTCTCATCTCATATTTTAAAAGCACTGATTGAGCGATTGTCTATATTTCCTTTGTACAGTATTGTGAAATTAAATTCAGGTGCCATTGGAAGAGTAATCGAAACGAACAAGTCATATCCACTCAGTCCAACCATTGAGACCCTCGTTGACCCTCAGGGGAAAAAAATGAAGGAGAGGGATATTATCAAACTGGCAAATGAGCCATTGCTTCACATAAGTGAAGCCATTGATAAAAGAGATATCCCTGAATAGGCTTCTATGATCCCACATTCAAAACCCACACTTATAAGTAGAGATTTCAATGCAGTGATTCAAGTGTTAAAGTCCGGGTATATCTCTCAGGGGGAATATGTAAAGAGATTTGAAGATGCCCTCTCTGAATTTATTGGAGTCAAGGGAGGTGTAGCGACAAATTCTGGAACCTCTGCCCTCCATCTGGCCATGATGGCCTTAGAAATAGGAAGAGGAGACGAAGTAATCATCCCTAGCTATGTATGTACTGCGTTGCTGAATGTGATACATTATACAGGAGCAACTCCAAGAATTGTTGACATTGAGACGAATAGCTTCAATATTGATGTAAAAAGGGTAGAAGAATCTCTGAATAAAAGAACAAAGGCAATTATTGTGCCTCACATCTTTGGCCTTCCTGCTAATTTGGAAGGACTCCTTTCACTCAGAATTCCACTAATAGAAGACTGTGCCCAGGCCCTGGGTGGAGCATACAAAGGGAAGTATGTGGGGAGTTTCGGCATCTTGTCTATATTTTCCTTTTATGCAACTAAAGTGATTGCAACCGGAGAAGGGGGCATGGTCCTTTCAAACTCTGAAAGTCTCCTTAAGAAGGTTAAAGATCTTTGTGACTACGACAACAGGGATGACTATAAAATCCGTTTTAACTATAAGATGACTGATGTTCAAGGTGCTTTGGGGATCAGTCAACTTAAGAGGTTGCCGTTATTTTTAAAGAGAAGGAGGGCTATTGCAAAAAGGTATTCAAAAGAGTTAGTAAATTTTCCTGCAGTTTTGCCAACAGAATTTCCTGATAGGGAGCATATCTTTTACCGTTATGTTATAAGGATTGAAAAAGATATTGAAATAGCCCTTAAAAGGATTAAAAGAGAAGGTGTTTACTGCGAACGGCCTGTATGGCGCCCATTACACCACTATCTGAATCTATCTGATTTTCCAAAAACAGATATTGTATTTAAAAGCGCTTTGTCTATCCCTATCTATCCATCCCTTACCAATGAAGAAATGAGTAGGGTAATTAAAACAGTAAGGAAATTAGAATCACCTATTATCGGGTAACTTACCTCCACTTTGTAAGAATCGTCTCAGACAAGCATCTGGACTCGGGTGATTTACCGTTCCTAAAATCGTATAGGAAAGGGCAGGGCAATTCCCTGTACAGTAATTGATATAATCACATGCCTTGCAAAATCTAAAATCGCCAAGAGGTATATTTTTTCGTTGTCGTAGTTTTATCAGTTCATTATGATTTTGCCAGATATCTTTGAGATCGTCTTTATTGATTTCTCCAAGCACAATATGGCTCAGATGAAGACATGGTACAATGACGCCGTCTGCGCGCACACCAATCTTAAACATTGGACCATTACAACCTGTGAGAAACCCCCCCCTTCGATTACGACCTCTTTTTTCTCGTTTTAACTGCTCCATCTCAATCCAGTTTGTCGCATCAGCAAGAGGACCTGCATCCGCGCTAATACGTCCTTTATATTTCTTTTGAAGTTCCAAGAGAGTCGCCATTGCGAGGGTACGTTCCTCAACACTAAGCTGTACCTCATCTGCATTTTGACGACAAAATCCCATAAACGATGCAGAATTTGTAGAAAAGCCAGAAAGCCCAATCTCCTCAAATAACAGCTTGGCAATCTTTTTCAGGTCCTTCAAATTCTGTTTGTGAATAGTTACGCGGACAAAGACAGGGACACCTTGTGCCTTAAGGAGTTTGACCCCATTTAATGCCTTAGAAAAACTCCCTTCACCTCTAAATGCGTCATGAGTTTCGGGAGTTGAGCCGTCAATTGAAACCTGCACCCCATTACACCGATGAGTTGAAGCTAAATAGGATGCTGTCTTGTCGTTAATTAACGTCCCATTGCTCAGGATAGTATAACGCATTCTATTTTGAACAATTCCATCGATAAGTTCTCTCAGATCATCACGGCAGAAGGGCTCACCCCCTTCAAGTGTGAGGCTCATTACTGCGCATCGATTCAATTCCTTAAAGAATTGGAGCCATTCTTTCTTTGTCAGATCTCTGCCTACATCCCTTGCACTGGTAAAGTGGCTACAGTATGTGCAGTGAAGATTGCATCGATTGGTAATGGCTAACTCTACTCGTACTGGGGTCTTTGTTAAAAACGTCAAATTCTTCATATTCCTTGTCATTAAAATCATTTTATATCACTCATTATATAAAAGTATCTAATATAAATCTATACTAATGCAGAAAAAATTAAAGATATTGTATATCCATACCGAAATAAAAAAAGACTTGACTTACGTAATAAATTATATCTTTATAATTTATATCAAATCACGTAATGAATTACCTATTGATTTTATCTTAAAAAATTGGAGTTTATTATGGCAAAACTAATCGTTGATATTTCTGATGAACTCAAATATGCTTTTAAATTAAAGGCTACAGAGAATAATCAAACGATGAAAGGTGTAATCGTCAAGTTGATTGAGGAGTGGCTTATTGAATGTGACCTTCAAAAAGGGCAATCTTCAGATGAAAAGAGATCAACCTAGCTTGCATATGTATAAGAAGAAGGGGTATTAAAAATGATTTTTCACAAGAGGTCACTTTTATGGCTTTTTAGGTGTGACATTAAACAAAGATATTTTCTAGCAGGAATGCTTTTACTATTCTTGTGTTTGGGATGTGCAACTGGTCCCGATCCTGTACCAAAAAGGAAAATCGAACCGCTGAAGAGGGAAAAGGTGAGTTTGATGAAGTCTGAAATCGATACAATGGAAGAAGAACTAATAAGGATGAGCCAAGTTAAAAAGAATTCGGTCTTTACCGAAGAATTTCAAGAATCTGAGTATATTATTGGACCTAAAGATGTGTTGGAAATTTCTCTTTGGGAAGATACGAAAGAGGTAAAATACGAAATGACTGTGCGTTCAGATGGCAACATATCCGTCTCTTTTTTAGAGAATGTTCGTGTTGTTGGACTCACTGCAAGACAAGTAGATAAGGCAATTACTGAAAAATTGACTAGGTTTGTCAAAAATCCAAGGGTGGATGTCCTGATAAAGGGGTTTAATAGTAAAAGGGCCTCACTGCTTGGAGAAGTCCAAGTTTTGCCAAATCAATATATCTCTTCAGGACCAGGGAGTTATCCATTACAAGGTAAGACTACCTTATTGGATTTACTCATTAGAGCAGGTGGAGCAACAACCGAAGCCGACTTAAAGAGGGCAAGACTGATTCGAAACGGAAAAACTTATATTTTAAATCTCTATAAGGCGATGTTCGAAGGAGATATATCCCAAAATATTATCCTTGATTCAGGAGACGTAGTGATCATACCCGAATTGCCGACAACCAAAGATAAGGTTTTTGTGCTGGGAGAGATAAAAGGCCCTGGGGCATATTCATTTAAACATGAAATCGACCTCATAACCGTTATTTCAATGGCAGGGGGATGTACCTATGATGCGGTAAAGAAGAACATATTGATAATCAGGGGATACCCTATCGAACCTGAGATACTCGTTTCAAACCTCAATGATTTTCTTAGTAAAGGTGATTTTAACCAGAATATATCTCTCAAAAGTGGAGATGTCGTGTATGTACCCAGAAACTTCATTAGCAACTTGAATTACTATTTTTCAAAATTAACTCCAATACTTGACCTTTTATTATACCCTGGACAGTTTCGAGATATGTATACGACAGGAGGAGGACTACGCATTGATACAGGGACTCCTTAATATGCATTGTCAGTTATAAACCCCCACTGTGGAGCCTTTAAATGACGCCTTATGATATAACATTACGAGACTATTGGCGGATATTACGAAAAAGAAAGAACGTGGTTGTCGTCACAACTTTGCTTCTGGGTATTTTCAGCTCTTTCTTTGCCATCTTACAAAGTCCAACTCCTTTATACAAGGCCTCTTCAAGTGTAAAGATTGAACAGAGTTCAACGCTTACAGGCTTGTATGTGGAAGCATTATCATGGAGTGCAGCAGATAAATTAGAGACACAGGCGATTGTTATCAGAAGTTATCCTATAATAGAGGAAGTAGCAAGGAGGATCGATTTTTTAGATAAGAACCTCTCCTCTGAAGAGATTCGCCAAAACAGTAAGTATCTCAATACGGTTCTTAGCCTTAAAGGTATGATACAGACCCAGCGGGAAGGTTTTTCAAACATAATAAATATTAATGTAACATCAAATGACCCCAAACTGGTCCAGCGACTGGCGAATACTGTAGCAGAAGTATATAGAGAGAAGAATATTGAGGAGAACAACAGACGTATTCGCGAAGCAAAGCAATTTATAGAGCAGCAATTGAAACTTGCAAAAGAGGACCTAAAAAAATGTGAAGAAAAGGTAAGGGAATTTAGAGAAAAAAACAAGCTGATCTCAATCGACAGTGAAACCAGAGTTGTATTAGACCAGTTGACTAAGGTTGAGTTAGAATATGGAGACCTAAAGCAGAACATAGAAGAAATTACATCGGTCTTGAAACGGCTAGAAAGAGATAAGGTAATAAACAAGAAGGAAATAAAGGGGATATTCGCTGACAGGGTAAGCCCTATATTTGCTAGATTAAACAGTGAACTCGTTGATCTCAATCTGGAAAGAGACGCTCTATTGCTTAAATTTACGGAGAATCATCCTGAAGTAAAGAAGGTAAGTATAAGGATCGACGAAACAGTCCTGAATATGATCGCTGAGCTTTCAGCACAAAAGCAAACCCTTGAAAAGCGAGAGTCCAATCTGAAAGCAAGTATCGATCGACTTAAAGAGAAATTCGAAGCACTCCCTGAAAAAGGATTAATTTTATCTCGATTAGAGCACGATGTAAAGGTAAAAGCCGAGATATTTTCTCTTTTAGAATCGAAGCATCAGGAGGCCATGATAAAAGAGGCCGAAAAAATAGAAGAAGTAAAAATAGTAAAACCTGCCATAGAGCCAACAACCCCTATAAATCCTACGAATGTTTTTTCAACATCCTTTATAGGCATCCTTATAGGGGCTATACTCGGCTTAGTATTGGCTTTTATATTTGAGACCTTGGACACCTCCATTGGCGCGATAGAAGATGTAGAAGCTTTTCTAGAAGTCCCCGTTTTGGGGATAATTCCTCATGCTGCATTTGATGATATAAAAGATGAGCTGAAAAAAAGGTATCCTGACCAAAATGAAGAGGCTTTAAAACGAAAATCACGTATGATGATCCATTTTGCTCCTGAGTCCGTTCTTGCAGAGAGTTACAGGAAGCTACGGACAAACATTCATTTTGCGAATTTTGAAAATGAAGTAAAAACAATATTGCTTACAAGCTCTTCACCTTTGGAAGGAAAGACTACTACTGTGGTCAACCTTGCTGTTGCAATGGCCCAATCTGGGAAAAGAGTACTTCTGGTTGAATCTGACTTAAGAAAACCAATGGTCTCAAAGATTTTTGGGATAAATAAAGCGCCGGGTCTGACAGATTATATCATGGGTAATCAGGAATGGCAGAGTATCGTTAGAACATCAGTTGATTTCATGACTGGGGCAATGGGAATTGAAGAGTTTATCCAGACACCGGGCATTGACAATCTCAATATATTTACGAGCGGGAGTATCCCTCCAAATCCCTCAGAGCTACTATCTTCAAAAAAGATGGACGACTTTATCTCTCAAGCAAGAGAGAGCTATGATACGATCCTTTTTGACTCGACTCCTACACTAGCTACTGCAGATGCTCCTATCTTGGCTTCAAAATTAGATGGGACAATTATCGTCTATCATGTAGGGCAGATTGCTCGAGGAGCTTTAAGGCGTACCAAGGTTCAGTTGGATAACACTAATGCAAATGTATTGGGAGTAATATTAAATAAGTTACAGACAGAAATAAGTCCAGGGTATATGGAATTTAGTTGCGGGAGTTATTACGCCTATGGAGGAGAAGAGAAAAATACCCCATCTGCTACGAATATATGGGATACCCTAAATCGTCTGTTTCGTAAATTGATTAAGAAAAGGCAAGACTGAAAGAAAAAGGTGCTCCTTTTATGTCCTATAGTTTATCAGGCCTTGACCGCCAATCAATCGTGTTGTTTTTGGGGCTCGTCTTGTTCTCTCTCTTTTTAGGCTTTTGTATAGCGGAGGTCAGCCCAACTGTAGCCTTAGCAGTTGGGGCAGGGTTTTCAATATTTATCATTAGCTTTGTAAGTATTGAAATTGCGCTGTATCTCCTTATCTTCTCGATGTTATTAAGTCCTGAGTTCTTAATTAGCCAGCTTACAGGAAAAGCTACAGGGGGACGCGGTATAACCGTTAGATTGGATGATATCTTATTATTGATAATTGGTTTTAGCTGGTTTGCAAGGACTGCTATCTATAAAGAGTTGGGTCTATTCCTTAAGACCACTTTAAACAAACCCATTGCGTATTTCATTATTATCTCCCTAGTTTCGACTTCTTTAGGAGTTCTCTTTGGAAGGGTACAGCCAAAGACAGGTTTCTTCTTTCTCTTAAAGTATTTTGAGTACTTTATTGTTTATTTCATGGTAGTGAACAATATCAGAAGCCGAAAACAGATAAGAAACTGGATCATCGCTTTATTTGTTACTGCTGCGATTGTCTCTATTATAGGAATATTCCAGATACCCTCAGGTGGAAGAGTAAGCGCACCTTTTGAAGGAAGGGTTGGAGAGCCCAACACACTTGGTGGGTACCTTATATTAATCTTATCAATGGCAGCTGGGCTGTTTTTAAATACAGTATCGATCAGAGAAAAGTTCCTCCTGACTTCTCTTTGTCTTTTGATAATCGTTCCTTTTCTTTATACGCAGTCAAGGGGATCATATGTCGCCGTAATTCCTATGTTGATTACACTTTTAATCTTGAGCGATAAGAAGACAGGCTTAACTTTAATCTTAATCTCATTATTCGCTTTCGGTGCTTTATTCCTCCCTTCTGTTGTTAAGGATAGGATATCATATACATTTACCCAGAGTGAACAACGCGGACAAATAGAAATTGCTGGTACCAGGTTAGATACTTCAACATCTGCTCGAATCACTACCTGGAAAGATATCATCACAAAAGATTGGATAAAACACCCTTTTTTGGGTTATGGGGTTACAGGATATCATTTTGTCGATGCACAATACCCACGGGTTCTTATTGAAAGTGGGGTTTTGGGGCTTGCCACTTTCATTTGGTTGATCCATGCACTGTTCAGTGCGGTTCTTAAAACATACCGTAATACAAATGATCCCTTTTACAAGGGATTGAGCTTAGGATTTTTAGTATGTTTGGTGAGCATGTTGGGTCATGCAGTAGGGTGTAATACTTTTATAATTGTTCGTATAATGGAACCTTTCTGGTTTTTTGCAGGTATTGTTATCATGCTGCCACTTATCGAACTCGAGGAAAAAGAGAAAATATCAAAAGAAATAAGCGGATAAAAGGATTGAATACGACTTGAAAAAGTAAAGATATGTGAAGGTAATATGAATAATTCAAAAGCATCATTAAATATTATCGAACCCAGTAAAGGATGGACTCCTCTCGATTTGAAGGAGCTTTGGAATTATCGTGAATTGCTTTATTTCTTGACCAAAAGAGATATCAAGGTGCGATACAAACAGACGGTTCTTGGCGGCCTGTGGGCTATCATCCAGCCTGTTTTCGCGATGGTTGTGTTCACATTTTTTTTCGGACGACTGGCAAAAATGCCTTCTGATGGTGTGCCTTATCCTATTTTTGTCTATGCAGGCCTGGTCCCATGGACTTATTTTGCCAATTCCATATCTGCTTCAGGGAATAGCCTGGTAGGAAACGCAAATCTCATCACCAAGGTTTATTTTCCCCGATTAATCGTGCCTGCCTCTGCGTCACTGGCGGGTTTACTTGATTTTTTTATCGCTATGCTCGTTTTAGGAGGCATGATGATATACTATCAATTCGTGCCTAGCTTTAATCTTCTCCTCTTTCCTGTTTTACTCTTGTTGACCTTTATCTGTGCTGTTGGTGCTGGCCTATGGCTTTCAGCCCTTAATGTACAATATCGAGACATAAGATATGTAATCCCTTTTCTTGTTCAAATATGGATGTTTATTTCCCCAGTCATTTATCCTGTAAGCATGGTCAAGGAAAAATACCAGTGGCTTCTTGCAATAAATCCTATGGGAGGTGTAATAAAAGCGTATCGGGCATCGCTTTTGGGATATTTGCCTGTTGATTGGTTTTTACTTGGTATTTCTACCGCTATAATCTTTCTCCTATTCATAAGCGGCCTTTACTACTTCAGTAGAATGGAAAAGGCATTTGCAGACGTAATTTGAGAACAAAAAAACACACTAAGGGAGGAAGGAGAACGAATATGTCTGACACTGTAATAAAAGTCGAAAACTTATCGAAAAAATACCGTATCGGTAGTAAAGAGGGAGGCTACAAAACCTTCAGGGAAACCCTTGTCGATGCAGCCAGGACCCCCTTTAAACAAATAAAATCAGCATTCAAAAGCGTAAAAAACAAAACCGACTCAATCTATGAAACCAATATCATTTGGGCACTCAAGGACGTCTCTTTTAAAGTGAAGCTAGGCCAAGTCGTTGGCATCATCGGGAAAAACGGAGCTGGAAAGAGCACATTATTAAAGATACTCTCCAAGATTACGGAACCCACTGAAGGTAGGGTTGAATTAAGAGGTCGTGTGGGTTCTCTATTAGAAGTCGGCACAGGATTTCACCCGGAACTTACAGGCCATGAAAATATCTACCTTTACGGAGCTATTTTAGGGATGGACAGGTGGGAAGTCACACGGAAATTCGATGAGATCGTAGCTTTTGCTGACCTTTCGAAATTCATTGAAACACCTGTAAAGAGATACTCCACTGGGATGTATATGAGATTGGCATTTGCCGTAGCTGCACACCTCGAACCAGAGGTCCTGCTCGTTGATGAAGTTTTAGCTGTGGGAGACGCACAGTTTCAAAAGAAATGTCTGGGAAAGATGGGAGATGTCTCCAAAGAAGGTCGGACAGTACTTTTTGTGAGTCATAATATGCCCGCGGTCTTAAATTTATGTGAGCACGCAATTTTGCTTGTTAATGGACAAGTTGCCAACTCTGACAGTAGTGAGAAAGTCGTAACTGATTATCTGGCAGAAGGGATGAAATCAATCGGCCAGGTTTTTCTCACACCTCAAGAAGGAGGGAAAACAGGAGAATTTTTTTTTTCATGTGCAAGTGTTTTGAATCCGATAAGCAGTGATGTTACTACTCAGTTAACCTTGGAACAAGGAGTCGACATCGAAATCGAATACGAGATTATTGTACCAATAAAACGTTTAGTCATTATTTTAGAAGTCTGGGACAGCAGTGGAACTTGTGTTCTGTCAAGCACGGATAAGGATCAAAATCCATCAACAATCGATGATATACGAAAACCAGGCACGTATTATACAAAATGCCATATTCCAAATAACCTGCTTAGGCCTAACAGGTATTATATTAGTCTAAGGGCAAGCATCCCTCTGGTTAGAATACTGGCTGACTTACCGAGTTTACTGGCTTTTGACATATTAGATATTGATAGCCTGCCAACAAAGATCGGTCAAGGGCGCAGGGGTGTTATTTCACCAGTTTTACATTGGTACATAAAAAGAAAAGGGAATATTCTACAATGCTGAATTATATCAAAGGTAAAGCTCGAAAAATAGAATTTCTTCACAAAATATGGCGGATTATAAATAGCATCATCAAGAGGATTACCCAGGCTTCCCATAAACCGATATACAGCTTGGATCTTCGACTGGAGAAACCTGAGCCATTAGAAAAAAGGGCATTGTTTTCCTATATTGTGCACCCTTTTTCACTATCGAACGACAATCCATCTTTTCATCGACACATTAATATTTGGCATGCTCAGGAAGTCGTTAGAATATTAAACGAGTTGGGATATCTCGTAGACATTATCGACTATAGATATGAAAGGTTTATTCCTTCGAAAAACTACAATCTCTTCATCGGCCACGGTGGATTTAACTTTGAAAACATATCCAATCACTTAGATGAAAACACATTGAAAATATACTTTACAACGGGGAACTACTGGGAATTTCGGAATAAGGCAAACTCAGCGAGGTTTGAGGCACTTAAAGAGAGAAAGGGTGTTTGTTTACCACCGGATAGGTTGCAAACCCCAGCTGAAGAAAAGGCCTTATTGATTGCAGATGGTGTAATCGGAATAGGAAGTGAATTTTCTAGAAAAACCTATAAGGACTTTTCCCCTGTTATTATGGTCAATGTTAACGCGATGTATGATAATCATTACGAACAAAAAGATAAAGATTTCGAAAAAGGAAAGGAACACTTTCTTTATTTTGCTGGACAGGGGAATGTTCATAAGGGGCTTGATCTTCTATTAGATGCCTTTGTAGACCTCAAGCAAAATCTATGGATTTGTTCATATATTGATAAGGAATTCGAGGAAGTATATAAAGAGGCGTTGTATAATTATCCAAACATTCACCTTGTCGGGCCAATCTTACCTCGTTCGGATACTTTTTACAAAATAATGGACACCTGTAACTTTGTCATTCTTCCCTCCTGTAGTGAGGGGCAACCTCATTCTATAGTAGAATGTATGAACCAGGGGGTAATTCCAATAGTGAGTTTGCCATGCGGTCTTAATGTGATTCAATACGGTGAAATACTTGAGCCATGCACAATTGGTGAGATCAAAACAGTTGTACGAAAACTAAGTGGGTTGAATCCCTTAAAGTGTAAAGAGTTGTCTATTAAAGCACGTGAAACCGTAAAGAGAGATTTTTCTGAGGCTGTTTTTCATAAAAACATGAAAAATGCACTTTTGGATATCATATCCTACTCAAAGTCTATACAGTCTGATCGTTCGAATCGAACGATCATCAATCCTATGTTCGTTGATGAACATCATAATGTTGTCTATTTTGAAGAAGCAATCCACACCCTTAAAAAAGACAACGATTTACTTTATTTTAAAGAAGGGCAGGGAATAGTGGAAGTAAATCAGCTTCGTTGGGAAAATGCTCAGCGTTATGAAAGGCGATCCTGGATGGAAGCTGGAGGACTGAATAGACGGGAAGATCGGAACAAGACGCATAAAGAGGGATTTGAAAATTACCTGGCAATTAAAGGGAGGTATTTTAGAAATAGCATAGAGCTCGGATGTGGGCCATTTACTAACATGCAACATATTATCAAACAGATTCACTGTGAGAAGGTTGCATTGCTGGATCCCCTCATAGAAGATTATCTGAAACATCCATATTGTACATACAAGGGAAAAAGACTGGGAAGATGGTTTGGGAAGAAGGTCGAGACTATAGCCCTTCCAGTTGAGGAATATCTACCTGAGGAACAATTTGATTTGGTAGTGGTAATCAATGTCCTTGAACATTGTTTTTCTGTGTCGAAGATATTCGAACACATTCTATCTATTACAGCACCTAAAGGAATTATTATTTTTCATGACAAACTTATAGCCGACCATATGATTGATGAACTTGTTCATAAAGTATACGATACTGGTCATCCGCTTCGTATTTCTGAAAGCATCATAAAGAATTTTCTATCTGAGAATTACCTTGAATTGTTTCTGAAGACAGTTCCTGCGAAAACCGCTTTTAGTACACTGGATACGATATATTTTATTGGGGAAAAACGTGATTTAAGTATAGAAAGAAAAATGCTTTAAAAGACAAAGGATTGTTTTTAATATATTAGGATCATTTGGGGTATTTGGACAGGGCAAATAAAGTTGGAAGAAAGAGTTAGTAGGCCTATTGGCAAGCAATTAATCTTTATAATTTCTCAGCCCAGAGCAGGTTCTACAATGCTACAGAGAATTTTGGGGAATCATCAGAGCATACATGCCGATTCTGAGCCTTGGTTAATGTTATACCCGTTCTATGCTCTCCGCCAAAAGGGATATAAAGCTGAATTTGATGCCTATATTGCCTCAATAGCACTGAAGGATTTTCTCCGTACACTCCCTCATGGAGAGACCGAATACTATGAAGGTGTTCGCAGGATGTATTCCTACTTATACCAACAAGCTTTGATCAAATCAAATAAGCCTTATTTTCTAGACAAAACACCGCGTTATTATTTCATAATTCCGGAATTATACAAAACTTTTCCTAATGCCTATTATATCATTTTACTTCGGAATCCTATGGCTGTTGTTTCTTCTATATTAAACACATGGGTTAAAAAAAATTGGTTTAAACTCGAAAGGTTGAAAAACGATCTATCTGTAGCGCCTCATCTTCTTCTAAAAAGTGCTGAACAATTGGGAATGAATCGTATTGTCGTTCTTTACGAAGACATTTTAAAGGACCCGAACAATGAGATAGAGAGAATCTGTAATTGGATAGGCATAGACTTTTCATCTGAGATCATAGATTATGGCTATAAAGATCAATGCGAATGGAACCTTGGTGATAAAAACGAAATCGATAAGAACCTTCGTCCTGTATTGAAATACGGTGATAAATGGGAGCAGTCATTAAAAAATCCTCAGATATGGAGGATCACAAAGGAATACTTTTCCTTATTGGGAAGAGAAACATTTACTCAAATGGGATACTCTTTCACCCAAATCGAACAAACATTAGAAAAACATCGACCATATCTTCATAAACGACTGCCAACGGTTTCATTGTCTTGGTTGTTAAAGAAACCTATGGAAAAAAGAAGGAAATATGAGCGTATTATCCTGGGTTTTGTTAATCTATTTCTACGTAAAAATTTGAAAACACAGTAACTTTCATGTTGGGTTATAGTTACTTTCTTTAAAGTGAAATGAGGGAAAGCTGTTATGATGAGTCCCATATTAGAAGAAATTCCATCACCTCCACCTAACAAAATCGGTTGGCCATGGACAGAAGAATCTCCAAAACTCTCCAAGACCATGCTCAATAACTCACCGTGGCCAAAGATCAGTATCGTTACTCCCAGTTATAATCAGGGGAAATTCCTCGAAGAGACCATCCGTTCAATCCTTCTTCAAGGCTATCCGAATCTTGAATACATAATTATAGATGGAGGCTCTATCGATGAATCTGTAGAGATTATAAAAAAATATGAAAAATGGCTTGCTTTCTGGATCAGTGAAAAGGATAGGGGGCAAAGCCATGCAATTAACAAGGGTTTTGCAAAAGCCTCTGGGGATATTTATGCATACATAAACAGTGATGATCTTTATTGTCCAGGTGCATTGAGTAGTATAGCACCAATATTTAAGAAAAATGGTGATCCACATCTTGTTGCCGGAGAATGTGTCATATTTGAAGGAACTAAAGTAAAGAGGATATTTACACCATGGTGGCCGGAGAGGCTTTCCTATTTCGTGGAAAAAACTTACAGCTCAACATTTGCTCAACCTGCCAGTTTTTGGAGCAAAGAGATTTATGAAGACTTGGGCGGTTTTGATCAATCGTTGAACTTCTGTTTTGACCGTGAGTTTTTCCTCAGAATTGGATTAGCAGGTGTTAATCCCTATTTAATAGATAGAAAAGTTGCCCGTTTCAGAGAACATTCTGAGAGCAAAACAATACTACAGGGAATTCGTTTTCACGAAGAATCAATTTCGATTATAAAGAGGCATGCAAAAGACTGTGGAATATCAAATCGAAAAAAGAAAAAGATAATTGCGAAGACAACCGTTGAAATCTTCTATATCGATGTTTTTAGAAAGTGGAAAGACAAAGGGCGTTTGTCCGCATTGTTGAGGTATTTTCAGATGATTATTCGATACCCTGTATCCCTTTTGGATAGAAAAATATTAGGGCAATTTCGTCGTATAGTTACTTTTCGGGCTTCCAATGTAGATGATCTTAACAAGATTTAAATTTAATTGCCGTTGAAACTCGAAAGTACTTTCTGTTTCATAAAGCAAAATAATACGATATAAACCGTTGCTATGACAAAGATGAAACAAGAAAAAAACATCTTAATGGTTGCATATCTCTTCCCTCCATTAGGCGGCTCTGGAGCATTACGCCCTGTTAAACTAGCAAAGTATCTGCCGGAATTCGGATGGAAACCTATTATACTAACACCAAATAAGGCAGATTATTACTATGCAAATGACCCCGAATTGTTAAAGGAGCTTCCGTCAGAAATTAAAATTAAAAGGAGTAAAATGTTAAAAGCAGCTTGGATCTATCGCTTTTTTAATCCTTTTCGTCTAAGAAGAATTGACAAGATTATCAAAAAAATATTCCTCCATCCAGATGAACAGATTGGGTGGATTCCTTTTGCTTTTTTTTCTGGTATGAATATGATCCGCAAACACAATATTGATGCCATTTACTCAACCTCTGGCCCTCTTTCATCTCATCTGATTGCATTGCTCATTAAGAAAAGGACGGGCCTTACCTGGATAGCCGAGTTTCGTGACGAATGGTTTGAAGATCCAAGGCTGGACTTCGTTACTTCATTTCATAAAAGACTCCATTATAGGCTTGAAAAGATGATTATTAATAATGCTGACAGAATCGTAACAATGGCTCCTGTTTTCGCCCGACTGCTTTCAAAACATAATGGGAATTCGCATAAATTCTTTACGATTACGGCTGGTTATGATCCGAAAGATTTTACTGATGATTCTTCATCATGGTACAAAGAGGAGAATATGCAGAAGTTTGTTACAGTATTCAACGGGGTATTCTACGACACGTTTAAACCGATATCATTCCTTCAGGCCATAGAAGAACTTATTGATGAAGGGGAGATTTCACAGGAAGAAGTATGCATAGAGTTCGTGGGGCCAAATACGGCTAATGATATTGGAACTAAAGATAAACATGGAATATGTAAGTTCATTGGATTTGTTCCTAGAAAGAAAGCTATACAGTGTTTATCAAGAGCTGACGTATTGCTATTACTCTTAAGCAGGGAAAGGGGGAAAGATGTTATTCCAAGCAAGATCTTTGAATATATGGCATCAGGAAAGCCGATTCTTTCCTTAATTCCTAAAGATGGAGATTCTGCATCGATCATCAAAAAGACAAACACGGGTATTGTTGCTGATTTCGACGACGTAAATGAGATTAAAGATGCATACCTTGCCCTTTACCAACGATGGAAGAAACAGGACTTACCATGGAAGACAAATTGGAAAGAGGTTGAAAAATTTGACCAGAAAAATCTTACTTCTCAATTCGCAGACATACTCAATCAAGGGGTGCATTCATCGAAGTGTTTAATGACTCAAGAAAAAACGAAGAAATAATAGACTTTAGAAGAGGGAATACGCTTTTACGAGGGCGTACTTTTTTTCAATTTCTTTCCTTGTCTATAAGTACAGTTTTTTACAATATCCTTAGCTTTTGTTTTACTCTATTAAGGTTGATGTTACCTTCAAAGCCATCACTGCAGTCAGGAAGATTGATTATTCTTGGTTTTGGCGGGATTGGAAACCATCTTATGTTGATACCCACAATTAGATCTCTAAAGCAAAGCAACCCTCAACTCAAGATAAATCTTGTTGTGCCATCAAAGATCTGTTCTGAAATCTTTGAACCTGACCCAGATATAGAAAAGATCTTAATTATCAATATTAAAAAGAAGGATGGGTTTTTTTACTATTTCTATGTTGGCCGATTACTAAAAGCACTAAAACCGGATGCAGTTATGGCCGCAGCAGGGACTGATCCTGTAGTAGGAAGCCTTTTATCATTTTTAAGCGGTGCATCACAGCGTATTGGTGAAGATTGGAGAGGAAGAGCTTTTCTTTATACACATAAGCTGAAGGCAAACCAAAGCGATTCGGAGCTGGAACAAAACATAAGGCTGGCAAACTTTCTGAGTGTTACAAATGGCCCTCATACGCTTCAGTTCTATTTAAGTAAAGATGAAACGGATGACGCCCAGCGATGGCTTATGAAGATGGATATTCCCCCTGGGGCAACGCTTTTAGGGATTCATCCAGGTTGTGGAAAGCAGCAAGAATGGAAACGATGGGAGATTGAAAAGTTCATTGCTGTGGCAAAAGAAATGGCCAACAAAGATAATGTATGGATTATATTCTTTTTTGGACCTGATGAAAATGATTTAATATCTTCTGTCCAGAATGCGGATATTCTTTCTGCTGTGATCTGTAAAGATACTGGGTCGATTCGAAAAACAGCAGCAATTATAGGATGTTGTTCTCTTTTTCTATCAAATGACAGTGGATTGAGACACATTGCCTTTTCTTTGGGGGTAAGTAGCGTTGGTATATTTGGGCCAACTTCTCAGGCAAAAAATTATATTAACGAAGAGAACCACAAGGCACTATCTCTTAAAAATATTGCATGTAGCCCCTGCCATTATACAAGATGGTTCCTTGCATGTGAAGAGGTCCAGCCATGCCTGAAAAATCTTTCAGCAAAGCATGTGATCTCCTCTTTATCGGAGTTATTAAATAAGAATTAATCCCTATTGAGTTTACTCAGCTAAGGCGGTCATATTATAAGGTATGCAACTTATTATAAAGCACTGTATGCGCATTAAAGCATAACAGGAGATTGTTTTTTGGTTGTAAGAATGAAAGAGATGAACCAGAGGTACTAAGGATTTGCAAGAAAAGATCACCATAAAAGAAGAAGTGAACAATCCATGCTTTATTTGTGGCTCAAACCAGAGTGATCCCTTTCTTAATAGAGAGTTTTCCAATTTTGATTACCCCGGTGAGTTTTTTATTCGAAGCTGCAAAGGCTGTGGCCTTTTGTTTAACTCGCCCAGGCTAAAGGAAGATGAAATCCCAGCACTTTACAGAAAAAACTATTATTTTTTCAATCGTACAGATCAAAATGAGTTTAAACGGATCATAGAAGTCTATCGTCGTAGTGTACCATTGATTCAAAACGGAGTCTTTCCTAAAAAGGCGCTTGATATAGGCAGCGCCAAAGGATATCTACTTGCTTTATTGAAGGAATTGAACTGGAAGGTTCAAGGGATCGAATTATCGAAAGAGGCCGCTTCATATGCAATAAACAAGTTTGGTGTTCCGACTTTTAAAGGAACGCTTGAGGAATTTGTAAAAGAACACAGCAAAGAAAAATACCCGCTGATCCTTGCGATAGATATTCTGGAGCATATTGTTTCTCCGAAGAATTTCATTGCTACGATTTATCAACTCCTGGAAGATGACGGCTTTTTGATTATTGATACTCCGAATGCGCAATCAGCCAATATTACTTATGAAAAGTTGAGCTGGAAAGGATTCAATCCGTTTCACATATTCCTTTTCTCTAAGGGAAACTTGATTCAATTAATGGAAAACAGTGGGTATTTCGTGGAAAACGTTTTTTCCTATGGCAATGATGAAAGGAAACATGAATACAAAAAACAAACAGTGAATACAAAACGTAAAATAAAGAATATCCTGGAAAAAGTATACTTGCTCAATATATCAGAACGGATTTTCCAACGAATAAAAGAACAACTTTACACTATTTGGCATAGAAGGACATATTTAATAGATGCTGTAAGCTGCGTTCAGGATAATCTATCCTATTTTGATAGTGAGGATAGCTTGAAACCCTTGGCAAATGACTGCCGAGGAGACAATATCGTATTAATTGCAAGAAAGGTGTAATAAAGTTATTGTCAGTCAGATTTTTTGATTGTTCCTTTGTTTCTTAAAATGGAAATTATGTAGCGATGCTATCAAAAAGATATCTTATTCCTTACTTATTGCGCTGGATAACAAAGAATATCAGCATTGTTTGGGGGATGCGTATAATAAGACGCATCCCTGGATTCCTCACTGATTTCGAAACAAAAATCTTATATAAGGATACTAAATTCTGTATTTTCACTGGAGAAACAATTGGATCGAGGCTATTTTATTGCGGCGAATATGAACCTGTCCAGATGAATATTTTTCTCTCCCTTATTTCTAAAGGAGATTTGATTTTTGATGTAGGTGCTAACATCGGCCTTTTTAGTTTATTGGCTGCCAAACAGAGTATTCAGGTGGTTGCCTTTGAGCCATCAGTGAAAATCTGGAGTCAACTGAAGACCAATATCCAAATTAATGAAATGGAAGATAATATTATAGCAGTGAATAAAGCTGTTTCAAATGAATCTTCTACTGTGCTTTTTTTTGAATCCAGACATGGAAACCAGGGAGTTGGACGAATATTTTCCTTTGGTGATTCGAAAAATATCAGTGAGACATATAGAATTAGTGCTGATACGCTTGACCATTTTGCATACAAATATGGCATCCCTCAACTCATAAAGATTGATATTGAAGGGGCGGAATGGCTTGCGCTAAAAGGTGCAAGAAGGATTATGAGACTGAAAGAAGCTCCAAAATTTTTTATTGAATTTCATCCACAGGAAATTGAATACATTGATGGTAGTATAGAAGAATGTATTCAACTTTTTCTCGAAAATGGATATTTCTCTTACCAACTGCTAGATATAACGAATTACTACGATCACAGATGGTATGTGTTCTCAAAAGAAAAGATAGATGATTTTCCTGAAACTAAAACAAAATAAACTAAAATTGCTATTGATTTATCTCAGTAAATGCAGCACACATAATAATGTGTGCAACGTATCTGAGCATTTTAATACAAATTAGGAATAATTTTGACATTTCTCTTTGTTTATGAAACCGTATAAATTTTTTATTTTCGCATACTGGCATGATCCAAGATGGAAAAAATTTGTCGGAGCGACTGTAAAGATCAGAGATCTGGCACAAAATCTCTCAGTCCTGGGGCATGATGTTACCCTGTTTCTGCCGAGATATCACTTTGATATTGAAAAATCATTGATAAAAATCGTCGAAATTCCTTTCGTTAATCTGTCATTTTTTCGATTTCTCTCATTTAATATATCTTTAACTTTTTTTCTATTAATGACTGTGTTTAAAACCCGTCCTGATGTCGTTTATATGAGGCGAATGGGAAGTATTATTCCAAGCATATATGCAAGATTAATTAATTCTCTCTTTTTTTACGAGATTAACGATGATCCCTACAGAAGAATCTATCAAGAGGGATCTTTAACACGTTTCCGAATTCGTAAATTCTTATCTGAATTCCAAGATAAGATCAATCTGAAACTCTGCCAAAGGGCGTTTGTAATTACAAAAGAGATATTGGGAAAAATCCTTAACGAAAACCCGGGACTGCAAGCTACAAAATTCGTCGAATTACCCAGCGGAGCAAATACCGATCTGTTTAGGCCTATGCCTGTTAGAGAATCTAGGGCTCGTCTAAATATTGACCTTGAAGAGAAATATGTTGGATTTGCTGGTACGCTACTGAGACACCAGGGAATCGATGTTCTTATTGATGCTGCACCTCTCATACTCGAGAAGGAATCTTCAACCCGTTTTGTGATTATCGGTGAAGGACCTATGAAAGAAACATGGATGAAAGCTGTAGAGAGTAAAGGACTTAATATGCGTTTTCTTTTTTCCGGTCAGATTGACTATGAAGACATGCCAACCTGGATATCTGCTATGGATATTTGTATCTCTCCGTTTGTGCAAAGCGCCGGTTTAAGATCACCTGTAAAAATATTCGATTATATGGCATGCGGTAAGCCTGTTATCGCATCAAGAATAGAGGGAACCACCGATGTTTTCAACCAGTCAGAAGCGATAAAATTTGTGGAACCAGGAGATACCGAAGCACTATCAGATGCAATTATCGACTTACTTGCCAATCAGAAGAAGGCTGCCCAATTGGGAGAGAATGGCCGTAGATTTATTGTTGCAAAATATGACCGTAAGTTCTTAGCGAATAGGATTTATAAAGAAGCGTTCTCGTGCAAACATTAAATATTTCATATGAGTTCAAGTAAAAAACAAAAGATAAACGTTCTCCATGTTTTAAGCTCTGCTGGAATTGCAGGTGGAGAACGTTACCTTCAAGATTTGATCAGATACACAGACAAAATGATTCAACATGCGATTATACTTCCATACCAAGGGCCCTTCATAAAGATACTTGAGAACTTCAATTATAATTATACGATCATTGACATGAAAAAGAAGTTCTCAATACGATCCATTTCTTCTCTTGTGAAATACATAAAGAAAAATCCTGTGGATATTCTTCATACTCATGGATACAGAGCAAATTTTTACGGCAGGATTGCATCTATGGTTACTGGTATTAAGAGTGTTTCTACTGTTCATGTTTCCCTGTTTGATTATACAGATACTCCCTTTTTAATTCGATATATATATATTATGCTTGAAAGGATTCTCTCTTATAGAAGCAGCATCTTTATCTGTATTTCGAATGCTATGAAAAAAGACATGCTAAGGTTAGGTATTGATCGAGATAGAATCGTCGTCATAAACAACGGAGTTGACCTTGAACGGTTTTATCCTAGATCTCCACAGGAACAAATGAAAATGGAACTCGGTATTTTAGGGAATGGCCCTTTGATTGGAACTGTAGGACGTATGGTTACAGAAAAGGGGCAGGTCTATTTAATAGAGGCTCTTAGATATTTAAAAAACGAATGGAATGATCTGAAATGCCTTTTTATAGGTGAGGGCCCCATGCTCCAGCAACTCAAGAAGATGGCTTTTGATTTAGATGTTGAAAAGATGTGTATTTTTACTGGAGTCAAGAATAACATTGAACTGATTTATCCTCTTTTGACGCTATTTGTACTGCCTTCTATAAGAGAGCCTTTTGGTCTTGTACTCTTAGAGGCAATGGCATCTGGAGTCACTGTTCTTTCCACAGATTCAGGTGGCCCGTCTGAGTTTATTGAACCAGGGATCAACGGAGTGCTTGTGCCTCCAAGGGATTCAAAGTCACTTGCTTCTCAAGTTCACTGGATTTTATCAAATAAAAAGAAGGCCGAAGAGATAGGCCAAAAAGGTTTAAGAACAGTTAAGACCCATTTTGATGTTAAAGGGACAGCAAGAAAGATTGGAGAGATATATTTTTCGATTTATCAATCAATGAACAATAGCCAAAAAACCTGGACATCTTTCAATAGATAAAAGTTCTAAAATGTTATGATGAAGTCAGAAAAAATCGACTTGATATATATTGCCAGTACAGGCCGTTCAGGCTCTACTCTTTTAGAGATTTTACTTGACAGTTTTGGGAGCATCTGGACACTGGGAGAGATATACGTTTTGCCTTGGGAGATTGAGAAAAATAAGGGAACATGCGGCTGTGGCAAAAAATTAAATGATTGTGAATTTTGGGCTCCAATCATCTCTCGGTTTAAAACTCTCTTAGAGTTAAACGGGAATATTCACCGGTTTCGTGATGATTATTCGGTATCTAAATTCTTTAGATTTGGAGAATTGATCAATATTCTTCTTGGAAAGAAGATGTCAGATACTCAATCACTGATTGACTTTTGTTCGGCAAACCGAAAATTGTTATCAGCAGTAAAAAAAGAAAGTAGCGCATATAAAAACACTGAAATGTCATACCTTGTGGATTCATCAAAGATATTTTATCGGCTGTTTTGGCTTATCCAATGTAACTCGATATCGATCAAAGTGATACATATTACGAAGGACCCACGATCTTTTGTATATTCAAAGATCAAAAATGAAAAACTCTTTTTAAAAAAATTACTAAAAGCATTCAGAATGAGTCTTCGATATACAACTGAAAATCAGCTCATTGAAAGAGTTTTAAGGAATATCCCGAAAGAAAATGCACTATTCATCCGTTATGAAGACCTGGCCACTCATCCTGAAAAGAAGCTAGAGGAGATTGCCTGCTGGCTTAACCTGAAATATGAGCCTGGTACAATCATGGATTTTAGGTCGAAAAAAAATCACGGGATCGCTGGAAACATCATGCGTCAAGGTACACAAGGAGTTTATCTCGATGAAAAATGGCGTATAAATCTCAGCTCTGTGCTTAAGTATCTGGTGATACTTCTCACTTATTTCAAAGCAAAGAAGTATTCGTATCTATAAGGAAGGATTATTCATCTATTCTTTTAATGTAATTAAAGTGATCAGATTTTATGGACATGAGAGTCTTATTATTAGCTGATGTTACAACAGAAGATCCGGCGAGTGGTTCGGAACAGGTTCTCTACCATCATGCTGAAGGATTGACCGGTAAAGGCATAGAGGTGTGTGCAATAACACGAGAGGATACAGGATTCTCCCCTCCGGTTTTTAGAAAAACACTACACAAGAAAGAGGTTTCCTATTGTGTTAACACACAAAATCAACTCCGTTTCTTTTTATCCCTTTTGAAATATCCTCCAAAATTATTTGACTCTTTTATTAAAGAAGGTTCCTTTGATATTGTTATTGGCCATCAACCATTTACATGCTTTGCCCTTTTGATTCGACGAAAGCTTAAGAACATTCCAATGCTCTATGTCTTTCATTCGCCAAGCCATGAGGAGTACTTATTACAACATCAAAATAGATATACATTGAAGAGTATGATATCTGTTCAGATACGCCGTATGATTGAAAAGGCCAGTGTTAAAAGGTCATCTAAAGTCATGGTTCTTAGCCACTACATGAAAGAGAAGTTACAAGATACGCACCGGATAATACCAGATCATATCATAGTAAACCCTGGCGGTGCTGACTTATGCCGATTCAAACCGATTCTAAATCGTCAACTCCTCAAAGAGAAATTCAATCTCCCAAAAGACAAGGTTCATCTTCTCACTGTACGAAATCTTGATCCACGAATGGGACTGGATAATCTTTTGCAATGCATAGCAATCTTGAGAAAAGAAAGAGAAGATATTTACCTTACAATTGGGGGAGAAGGCCCAGAGAAGAAAGCCCTTGAAGATATAGTCTTAAAATACAGTATGGAAGATACTGTAAACTTTACCGGGTTCATTCCATCAGAACTCTTGCCAGAATACTATGCCGCCGCTGATTTATTTATACTTCCCACTCGAAGCCTTGAAGGTTTTGGGTTGGTGACTCCTGAAGCAATGGCCTGCGGAACACCCGTTCTTGGAACCCCAGTAGGTGGAACAAAAGAGATACTTTCTACATTCAATCCACGATTCCTTTTTCAGGATGCTTCACCAGAATCCATGGCCAAAGGGATTGAGAGATTTTTTGAAGAATTTCTTGCGTGTCATAATAAATATTACTATTTAAGACATCAGTGCCGTGAATATGCTGAAAAGAACTATTCATGGCAACGACATACTGATAAGCTTCTCTCTATTTTGAATGAGATAATAACTCTACAGTAGATACGCAGAAATGAATATAACAAGGAGAACTATTGGAAAATAAAAAAATCCTGCATATTATTACGAGACTTGACAAGGGAGGATCTGCAGAAAACACTTTACTCACTGCGCTTGAGTTGAATAAAGACGAGTATGATGTAGTCTTGGTAAAGGGCCTTTCTCTTGAATCAGAGATGAGTTCAATGGAAAATGAATCTTTGGATAAAGGATTGAGGCAAGCTGAGTATGCAAATGTGAAACTGATTACAATACCTTCCCTGATACGTCGAATAAGCCCTCTTGTTGATCTAAAGGCGCTTTTCAAATTGTATAGAGTCATAAGGAAAGAAAAACCCCTTATTGTTCATACACATACATCGAAGGCTGGCATACTTGGCCGCCTAGCATCATTGTTTGCAAGGGTTCCAATAGTCGTACATACACCTCACGGTCATATATTTTATGGTTATTATGGAAAGATAAAGACAAAATTATTTGTATTCCTGGAAAAAATAATGGCATCGATTACAGACAAGATGATAACTCTCACAGAAGGAGAGAAACAAGAACATATCCAGTTTAATGTAGCAAAACCCCATAAGTTTGTAGTAATACCTAGCGGAGTGAGGATTGAAAATTTGATCAAAAATAATTATATGGCTGATGAATTAAAGACAAAAATGGGGATACCTTCCACAGATTCGATAGTAGGTACAATTGGAAGACTAGTTGAAGTAAAAGGGCATAGATATTTCATCGATGCTGCGCGTTTGGTTCTGGATAAGATACCAAAAGTGACATTTATGCTGGTTGGCGATGGTCATCTTATGGAGGGATTAACTCACCAGTCTTCAAGCATTGGGATTAAAGAAAAGGTTATATTTACAGGATGGAGGAGCGATATTCCTCACTTGATAAACCTATTTGATATCTTTGTATTACCCTCTTTAAATGAGGGAATGGGGAGGGTTTTAGTAGAGGCTATGGCCATGAGAAAACCCATTGTTGCGTCAAGTGTTGGCGGAATTTTGGATCTTGTAAAAGACGGGAGTAATGGTATATTATTTCCACAAGGTGATACTGATGCCATGGCAGAGGCAATTATAAAACTTTTAATGGATAAAGAACTTGCTAAAAAGATGGGAGAAGAGGGGAAGAAAAGGGTTTATCCTGCCTACGAACTTAGTATAATGATCAAGAGTATTGAACAATTGTATAAGCAGCTGCTTAAGCGGAAAAGTAAGGCTATGATAAAAACTCAAAGGAGGTACGTATAATGGGAACCATACTCTTTGTTATTCTCCATTTTTTAGGTCATACAGATGCCCCAAATGAGTGGTATACAGTATGTTTGCTGATATCTCTTGATACGATCTCTATCTCTATACTTATTGTAGCAAACTTCTTAAGAAGATCAATAAAACAAAAATAAGATAGAATGATGCATTGCTGAAAATGAAATGGGAGGTGCCTTCCTTTGATTGTAACCATTCATCAACCACAGTACTTACCATGGCTGGGATATTTTGATAAGATAGATAAAGCTGATATCTTTGTTATATTGGATAATGTTCAATATAAAAAAAATGAATGGCAGAATAGAAATCGAATTAAAATAGCGAATGGATGGCAGTGGTTAAGTGTGCCTGTCCTCTATAAATTTCCTCAAAAGATAAATCAGGTGAGGATAAACAATGGGATTGACTGGCGAAGAAAGCATTTAAATGCTTTGTCAATTAATTACGGTAAATCTCTATATCTCAATATGTATAGGTCTTTCCTTGAAGATGTTTTCTTAAAAAAATGGGAGTATTTGGTTGATATCAATATCTATTGTATAGAATTTTTTATTAAAACAATTGGTATAGATACAAAGCTCCTATTGGCATCGAAGCTTAAATTGAGAGCAGACCCTACTCATAGGCTAATAGATATATGTAAAGAAGTAGAAGCAGACACATATCTTGCAGGAAAAGATGGTGGAAATTATATGGATATTGAGAGTTTTGAAAAGGAAAATATAAATGTACTCTTTCAAGAATTTCAACATCCAATTTACAATCAGCTCTTCGGTAAATTTGAACCCAACATGTCAGTTATAGATCTGCTTTTAAATTATGGAAAAGAGAGTCTTAATATTATAAGGGGAAATTAATGAATATACTAGCTATTGGTGCCCATCCTGATGATATTGAAATCGGCTGTGGAGGGACATTATTAAAATATAGGAGAAAAGGGGCAAATATTTATCTGATGGTTTTAACAGATGGTGATTTAGGGGGAGATAATACAACCAGAAGACAAGAACAGATTGTCTCTAAAAATATCCTTAAAGCAAAGGATATATATTGGGGGGGATATAAAGATACGCAGCTACCATTGGACCGAGAACTTATAAAAACAATTGAAGATGTTGTTTTTCAAGTAAAACCAATTTTTATCTTCGTCAATTATTTCGATGACACCCATCAAGATCATCGTCACCTAGGAAAAGCGACCATGTCAGCTACAAGATATATCAAAAACGTGCTTTTTTATGAGGTTCCAACGACTCAAAACTTTTCTCCTAATGTTTTTATCGACATTGATGAGGTTCTAAAAGAAAAGGAAGATTTACTAAAAGCACATTCATCGCAAGTAATGAAAACAAATATAGAGGATATGTCAATCATAGAAATCGCTAAATCATCAGCAAATTTTAGAGGTATTCAGGGTAGGGTGAAGTATGCTGAGGGGTTTATTTCGCTACGATTATTCATAAATGTCTGAGTCATTACGGGCTGTTGAGTTAATACTGAAATCTGCAGGTAAATAATAGCATACTGTATACTTAACAAAACCAGGTTAAAAAGAACTGGCGATAATATTTTGACGCAAAACCAATAGCCTTTTTTATCTATATAAGCGTTTTTCATTCAGTAATTTCTGGTTAGGTATTTTCATATGGGTACCAGGAATACACCTGCTTGAAATTTTTTGAGGTATCTGAATTAGTATGGAGATTGTGGAACTCGTTTTGGATTTTGATTCGTAGTTCTCTCACTCTTTTGATACTGACCTTCTCGTTGTGCTGCTCATGGCAGTAAATTGCCAACAATAGATATGTTATCACACCTGAGAGGATTTGAACCATAAGCCCAAGTTTATCTCTGGCAATGAGATGGTAGAATTTCTCGATGTCCCATCGAAATTTATCTATCAAGGCGATGTCCTTTGCTGATAGGTCATAACGGCGTGTTGCTACCCAGTAGTCTACGTATACCCGACAAGCCGCACTGGTTTTTCAATTTGATTTGTTTCGGGTGCGCCAAGCAAAACTATAGCGTCATAAAAGACGATACTGTCAGGATTCACCTGGGCAGCTTTGATACAGATTTTGTTGGTACTGGCCTTGATCCAGCATACAAAAAACTTTTTTCATCCTGCCATGTATCAAATTAATTGTCTGTGGAATTGGTATCCTCGATCCATAACTCCAGTTAGGCTGGGGGAGAGTATTCGGCTTACAAAGGGGAGTTCAGCTCCCTTACCATCAGTGAGGGAATATCTTTCTTAGAACCTCTTCTATAACCAGCCCAGTACAATGAGAGACCTCCATCAATCAATGAGCCGTCAATGCCGACTGGGCCTCCAAGTGTAGAGCGATTCTTCGGCAGGACTTCACTCGCTTGATCCTGAAGTTTCTGGAATACATAGGCAAACTGCTCGAGACCTCGGGTGTTAATGGACTCTGTAAAGCTGCTCTTTTTTTGCCTTCTTTCGGGGCGATATTGTCACGGGTAAAATCTTTTTCTTCGAGGACTTGAAGGAGGTGTTGTGCTGACGTGTGTTCTTCAAGGTGGAAGAAGACCAATGATTTGAGTTCATCTTTGAAGGTCATCTAGTCATTACGAACCATATCATTCGGTACATTACTAATAATATGTCAAGTAAAATATCGACTTATTCTGCTTTTTTTGACCTTTTTTGATGAAGCATACATGCAATTTTCTAATCGGAAATTACTGTTTGACATTTTAAATTCAATTCTTATATTTAATTATATGGATTAAAATATGAAAAATTGGTGAGGATCATGAAAGATACGAAAGATAAAATACCCGATGCAAAGGAACTCGAAAAGGAACTCAATGAATATATTCAAAAGAAATACGGTGGGCATATAAGGTTGGCACTGCCTACAATTTTTCCAAAGTTAGACTCTGATTTTCCTGATTCAAAAAAAATGAATGAAGAAGAGAACATAGACATACGATTTGATATGAAACCTGAAGAGCTTGAGGCCTATCTCGATGAGTATATTGTTAAACAGAAAGAGGCTAAAGAAATACTTGCTACAAAGATATGTACCCACTTCAATAAGATAAAGCTATTGCGAGATACGAAAACGTTAGATAGTTATGGGGCTGTTGGTAATATTAAGAACAATATAATAATGATTGGACCAACAGGCGTTGGAAAAACGTATCTCATCAAGCTGATTGCTCAGAAGATTGGAGTACCATTTGTAAAAGGAGATGCTACAAAGTTTAGTGAAACCGGTTACGTTGGAGGTGATGTTGAGGATCTGGTAAGGGATCTAGTAGCCGAAGCAAACGGCAATATAGGATTGGCTCAATACGGAATCATTTATATCGATGAGATAGATAAAATAGCATCTACTGATGGTTTAATAGGCCCAGATGTATCGAGAACAGGTGTTCAAAGGGCGCTTCTAAAACCCTTAGAAGAGACAGAAGTTGATTTAAAAGTTCCGCATGACATAATGTCACAGCTGGAAGCATTAGATGAATTCAGAAAAACAGGAAAGAGAAAAAAGAAGACTGTCAATACAAGAAATATTCTTTTTATCGTGAGTGGAGCATTTAATGGGTTAGAAGAAATAATAATGAAGAGGCTTAATAAGCAAGGTATTGGGTTTGGAGCTGATATCAAGTCAAAGGAAAATAAAGAGAGGTTTTTAAGTTTCGTTAATTCTGAGGATTTTATGTCTTTTGGTTTTGAATCAGAATTTATAGGAAGATTGCCAGTATTGGCTATATATGAGAGATTGGGTATAGAAGACTTATACCATATTTTGAAGAATCCTAATGGTTCAGTGATTTCGAACAAGAAGAAGGACTTTAAGTCCTATGATATAGATGTGCAATTTGAAGACGATGCCTTATCTATTATAGCAGAAAAAGCCTTTAAAGAAGGGACAGGTGCGAGAGGCCTCGTTAGTGCAGTAGAAAAGGTTTTATTAAAGTTCGAAAAGAAATTGCCTTCTACTGATATAAAGAAGTTTATTGTCACAAAATCTATAGTGGAAAATCCCGAAAATGAACTCAATAAACTGATTTCTAATCCTCAAAATGAAGAGTTACTCAACTTATTTGAATCTTTACTCAATAAAGAAAAACTAGTTATTAAAGAATCGATCAAGAAACGAAAGGAAGATATTCAAAAGAAATACAATTTTAAACTTACAGAAAATAGACTGGATATGATAATCAATTTTGCTATTGAAAGAATAGTAGATACAAATACAATTTTAGATGATCTATCAGTTATTATTACAAGAGTAAAAGAATTTGAAGAATGGTTTTTTAATAAATTTAACTTTAAGATCTCATTTACAGATGACGCTGTTGACAGAATAGCTATAGAATCATTCAGATTTAATTTAGATGCTTATGAAATGTCTGTTGATATTATGAAAAATTACGAGCATGGACTAAAGTTAATAAAAGAAAAGATCGGTGATGGAAAAATTATAATCACAGAAGAAGCAGTAAATGACCCTGAAGGATATCTTGATAGACTAATAAAAGAGTCATATAGCGACTAAAAGTATAAAAACATATTATATTATTATATATTTAATCGCATTTACTTGCCCTGAAAACGTCTGATAAGATATATTATGTAAACTTTGATATAGCTCTTTTTGGCAGAATATATTCCCCACTACGAGCATTTACAGATGAGAGTATTTAACTATATTAAGCAATACATACTCGGCAAAGACATTTCATCCAGGTTATCAATTGAAAGACTCAATTCGGTTGAAGAATTTTATGAAACAGACTTTAGCAATGTAGGATATACATCGGGTGGATTACTACAAAGGATAATACCATGGAATTATGCTGCAATCGTGTTTATAAATACTATAAACTACCGGATTGGATATGAATGGCTTATTAACGATGATTTAACTTTAGCTGAAGAATTATGGCATGTTAATCAATGGAGAACGCATGGTTTCATAAAGCTCCCTATTATATATTTAATGGAGCTTCGAAAGCATGGGTACGAAGGAAATGCTTACGAGAAAGAGGCAAAACGGATGGCTAAAGAATATCTAAATTACAAAATAAAGAAAAAATGAGAGATTAAACCAAAAATCCTTCCCTCTATTCTTCGACAAACCAAAAATCATTGTACTGAACAGGATCAAAGTATCTCCACCTTCCATCTATTCTTACTCTGGGGGCATAACTTACTTCATCCCTCTCGTGAATCAATCTGTCTGAAATCATAATTGTACCTAACATAAAGCCGTGCTTTCTTATCGCTTGAATACCGTAATTGGAGCATGTAGGATGCATTGGACAACGATCACCATCTATAGGAGATATCACTTCTTGAAAGAATTTTATTCCTTTTATTGCTACACGTGAAAATATAGACTTTTCCCCTTCCCTCTTTTCAATCTTTCTGTCTAGTATATATATTTTATCATTAAAAGACTCAGCTCCCCATGGTTCAGGGAAAAGATCTGTGTCAGCAAAACCGGAATGGAGAATTGAGATAGATAGAAGAAATACAACACTTAAAATCATAATAGATCTGGTCATTTGCTTCGATTTAAAAACGGAACTTAAAATCATAATAGATCTGGTCATTTGCTTCGATTTAAAAACGGAGAGTTACTCTCAGAGAGTATGATCTTTCTATGTGATTTATACCAAAAAAAATATTTTTTTCCTCTTTGAGATGCTTTATATATTCATCTTCAAGACGTTTATTATATTTATGAATACTGTTTTTTGCACTATATATATTCCCAAAGTACCAGCCCAATTCAAAAAATGCCAGAATCCCTCCTACAGCATAATTTTCATCTCCAAAAGATTCAAAAGCACCCCATATAAATGCGCTGTTTAATAAAAACGCAGTTGCAGCGTCTCTCTTTCGCCCTGCATAGAGATGACCACTCCCTGGGATAATAGCAGCAATTACAGCCCCAAAGTGAGATGATTTAAAATGAAGAGAGTTCATCTCTTCTAAACCAAGTGCGAAATTATCGGCAAAATGGAAGAGATCACTTTTTTTTCCAATTTTTTTAAAACTGAATTTTGCTTCTTCCCATTTCCTCTCTTCTACATAACTCATAGCTATCTGCAATTTTGCATTGTCAGCAAATTTACTGGCAGGGAATAAATCTAAAATAATTTTAAATTGATTCCGAGAAGATCGATAATCCCTTTTGTTATAGTAAGATATCCCAGTGAAATAATATGCTCTGTCGATTAATCTCCCATCTGGAAAATTTTCCTTCATACTCGCAAAGGCCTCAATTGCCTGTTCCCACTTTTGCCCTTTAAAATATGCTTCTCCTATCTTAAAATAGGCCATTTCCCGGAGATTGCTTTCTGGAAAACAATAGATAAATTTTTTGTATTCAGTAATAGCCCTGAAATAATCTCTGTCATAAAAGAACTGTTCTGCAAATTTAAATTGTGTGTTTTCATTTATTACAATCGATTTGCCAGAGAACCCTGAATTCGATTCTTCTGCTAACGCTGTGTAGCTCATCGAGAAAAAAGAGAGTGCATAAATAAGGAGAAAAACGAAATGAGACTCTCGCACCTTTGTACCTTTGTTTTTTTCTTGGTCGAATGGATTCAAAAGGATAAACTTATCTTAAAATACTCATCTTTTTCTTAGCTAAAGCTGCAAATACCGAATTGGGATAATTTGTGAGTAGCGTTTGGCAAGCCTCAATCGCTTTATTCTTTTCCCCTAAACTATCATAACACCTGCTTAGATCAAGGTAACCAAGTTGAGCAAAAGGGTTTTTGTCTCTTTCTGTAAGTTTTATGAAATAAACTAATGCATTTCTATAATCTCCTTTGGCCTCATACGCATAACCTAATCCGGCAAATGCAAACACTTTAAGTGAATTATAGGACGATTCTTTTTCTATAAAGCGTAAATAGGACTCAATAGATTCATCAAGTTTTTTGAGTTTGTAATAGATATGTCCGGAATAAAGAAGGGCAAGAGGGAAAACATTGGTATGCGAATACCCGTTAATCACCTCTTCTAAGCTCGTAATTGCTTGATTATATCTTTCAGTCTCCTCTTTTATAGAGGTTCCAGAAGCATCGTCACTATTGTAATATTGGACTGCCTGATTATAGATCAGGTAAGCTTCCCTATCTGTTTTTTGGGAATAAAATCGCCATCCAAATAAAAAGAGAATGAGAACACAAAGGGTAATCAGTATACCCAGAATCTTCTTTTGATTTTCCAAGAAAAAATTAGAGATCTTTTGGGATGATGAGACGAATTCATCTGGTTTTTTTAAAATACCTTTTTTTTCAACCTTTATCTTTTTTGTCAAATTCCACCCCTCCTCTCATCTTTACTGTTTCTTGCGACTCTTTTCAAAGAGCAAGACTGTCTTATAAAGATTTGACTATGTTTTGCTTCTTTTTAAAATCTCCAATGAATTCTTGTAGATTGTATTAAATTCGTTCTCTGATAAACCAGCCCCCATGCCTACAAATTTGGCTTTTTGAGGTGTTAAGAGATCTTCTGGAGAATGTGTGTCAGTATTTAATACCAATCGAGCACCTATCTTGGTTGCAAGCCTTGCGACATGGCCATTTGTTAATGAATGGCCAGCCCTTGAAGTAATCTCTAAAAAAATTCCTCTGTCTTTCGCTATCTTTACCTCTTCTTCTGTTATAAGACCAGGATGTGCCAAAATATCTATATTGGACAAGAGGGCCTCTCGATTTGTCCCAGGTGTGACTGGTTCTACAGTTGTTTCTCCGTGAACAACAACGATCTTTGCACCGTATTTTCGCGCTTTTTTTTCTAACTTGGATATAAGAGAAGGGGGAACATGGGTTAACTCAATACCCGGAATCGCATCAATCTTCAACTTTGATGATAATTCATCGCATATATTTACAATTCTAGGAATGATAAAATCAATATTGGATAAATCGGCATGGTCAGTAATTGCAATTGCCCTATAACCGATAACCTCTGCCCTCCTTATTAATTCTGATGGTATTAACTCTCCATCGCTAAAAATAGAATGGGTATGAAGATCTATTATCATGAAAATCCCTTTTTAATATTGACTAGTTTCCATTCATCTTTATTAGAATCTTTAAAACGCCTTTTTTTGATGCCTGTTTGAACGCATCTATCCCATTATCTATACTATAGATATTAGATATAAGGGATTTTACATCGACCATCCTTTTTCCAAGGGCCCTGATCGCTGGAGGAAAAGGCCCGCATCTAGAACCGACAATGGTTATTTCATTAACGACCATAGATGTAAGATCGAATGCTCCCTTTTTTGCTATTGTACTTTTTAATACAATCGTTCCTTTAGGCCGGATGAGCCTGAGTGCCATATCAAGACCATCATGAGAGCCTGTAGACTCTATAACTATATCAGCCTCGTTTTTTTTAAGATCTCCTATTAAGGATGTTCTTATCCCTTTATCTTGTAGTACAAATAGCTTTGAAGGATGTTTACCAACTACCAAAAGATTACAACATGTTAAATATAGCACCTGGGCCACTAACAGCCCAAGTTTGCCATCCCCCAGTACGACTACCCTATCTCGAGGTCTAATATGAAGCTGTTGGGTTATCTGAAATGCAGCTGCCAGAGGTTCTACGAAGACCGCTTCTTCATCTGAAATATTGTCTGATATCAAATGCAAGTTGTCTTCAGGCAAAATAAGATATTCGGCAAATGCGCCATGGCGATCCTGTATGCCCAAAACTGTCCTGTCTTTGCAATGGGTATTGAGGCCATTCAGACAATATTTACATTTTCCACAAGCACAGTTTATCTCTCCTACTACTCTCTTCTCCAGAAGCTCGGAGTTATTACACGCATCTACAACACCTACGAATTCATGCCCCAATACTCCCTTGAATCCGCCATAACCTTTTACTATCTCCAGATCTGTATTGCATATACCGGCCAGCAGTACTCTAATTAAGGCTTCATTATAGCTCCTCTTTGGTTTGGGATAGTCTCCCAATTGCAAACTTTTATCAAAGTATAACGCCTTCATACATCCTATACCTAAAAATTTTTAATATTGTTCAATATATAATACTTTATTCATCGGAAAATCGCAAGAATTAATCTTTCCATCTTCAAGAGAGCTAATTTTATTGAAAACTAACAAAATTTTAGTTACAATAAGAGCCATTATTACATATCCGTGAAATTCTAATTTCATCCAACCTTTTAGAACTCTTTAGCTTTTTAAAGGGAACAGGCTTTCAAACTGAAAGATGATCATGAAAAAAAGGCCAGGACACAAACAAGAAGACCATAGGCCATGGGGCTATTACTGTATCCTAGCTGATGAATCAGATCATAAAGTAAAAAGAATCATAGTTTACCCTGGCCAACGTTTAAGCCTTCAGCGTCATAGCCGCAGGTCTGAACATTGGTATATAATAAAAGGGCAAGCAACAATAACCCTGAATGAAGAGGTAATACACTTTGATAGTGGCCAATCTGTCGATATTCCTCAAAGGGTATGGCATCGGGCCATGAACCCGGGCAATGAAAACATGGTATTTATAGAGGTGCAGACAGGCGATTACTTCGGTGAGGACGATATAGAGCGGAAGAAGGACGACTATGGCCGGGTGTGATAAACCTATTAAATCTGATTGCCGCTTCTAGTGACTCATTTCAAAACCTTAAATTGTTACTTAAAAATAGGGTTTGAACAGTACCCAGCGAATCATAAATCGAGGTAAGTTATTGTAATGTGTCTTGTAAGTTGTGTTGTATTTGGGGCAAAATACCTATCAAAAGATGAAGTATCCAAAAAAAGAATCATAGAAGTCGGCTCATACGATGTAAACGGTACCATAAGGCCTATTGTTGAATCATGGGAACCTGCTGAATATTTAGGAGTAGACTTAGAAGAAGGCCCAGGTGTTGACTTAACATGTAATGCCGAAAACCTATTAGAAATATTTAAGAAAGAGAGTTTTGATATTGTAATATCAACCGAATTAATTGAGCATGTAAGGGATTGGAGAAAGGTCATTTCAAACCTGAAAAGTATCTGTAAAACAGATGGACTAATCTTAATCACAACACGTTCATATGGATTCGGTTATCATGCATACCCCCATGATTTCTGGAGATACGAATTAGAAGACATCCAGAACATCTTTTCAGATTGCGAGATTTTAGCCTTAGAAAAAGATTGTCAGGCACCAGGGGTTTTTCTTAAAGCAAGAAAACCAATAACATTTCATGAAAACGACCTCTCATCTTTCAATTTATACAGTGTTGTTGTGAATAAAAGAGTAAACAAAATAACTGATAAGGACTTTCAAACTTTTTATTTTAATCAATTAATTTTAAAGGACAAACTCAGAAATTTTTTATTTAAGGTAATGTGTAGTTTCTGACATGAACAATATAACACGCATCAAAATAGAGTTGCTATGCTATGGTGTGCGCTTGTCTCAGGATACCCTCAAGCGCTTCCCAGGCTATCGTTACAAAAGGGCTTCGCTTTCCGAAGGAGTCTGCTTCAATCTATATAGTCAATCTGGCTCTATTATCCCAATCAACGTTGCTGTGCATGAGGCCTTTGTTAAAAAAAGCCCATTTTACTTTAATCAGGCTGAAGGTGTAATCTATAAAAAGGAAAAACCCTATGTATCTGCTGCTGTTATAGACCATCCATCCTGGTATAGCAGAAGGCTTGCTGATGGCACTTACTTTGAGGAAGTCTTCCAGTGTCATTACGATACGATACTCGCGTCTTCTCTTACTAATTTCTGTGATTTAAAACAAAAGGGCGATGGATGTAAGTTTTGCGCATTAGGAAATGATATGAGCCGCCAACATTACAAAAATCCGGAACATATCATACAGGTACTAGAAAAGCTTCAATCATTAGGAATTTCATACAGGGAGGTTAACCTGAATTCTGGCACTCTTGTCGATGAAGAAAAAGGATTTTCGATTTTCTTAAAAGCAATAAGGGCTATTCGTTCTGTAACCAAGGTTCCTATCTATGCCCAAATCTGCCCTCCACAAAAAAAATACCTCTTAGATGATTTGAGAAATGCAGGACTAACAACTATCAGTCTTAACCTGGAAATCTACGACCAAGAACGACGAATGAAGATCATGCCAGCAAAAAGTCACCATGAACGCGAGTATTACTTTGAAGTATTGAAATATGCCATCGATCTGTTCGGTCCCAATCAAGTCTCCTCCTGGTTAATTGCAGGCTTGGAGCCTCCAGAAAGCACCATTTCTGGGCTTTATAGGATAGCTCAGATTGGTGCGATCCCATTTGTTACAGTGTTTCGTCCGCTGAAAGGAAGCGAATTAGCAGATAAATCACCACCGAATCCCAAATCTATATTTCCTATCTTCAAGGCTTTAAGGGATGTCTTAAATGAAACAGGTCTAAATCCTTGTGCTTCCAAAGGAGGATGCGTACTCTGTAATTGTTGTAACCTCTTAACATAGGTAAAACAAACCCTATATATAGGAAGGGGTAAGTGAAAAAAAGGTTGCATTCTTACGAATGATTGTCATAATATAAGAAATATTTAGTATTTATCGCGATTCGTTTGAGTTTAATCTAAAATTTTCTAAGCCAATCGAGTTCGCAGAAGAAGGAGGTTTTTTATGTTGGAATTTAAGAAAATACTTTTTCCTACTGATCTAACAGATGTTTCAAAGATGATAGCTCCTTATGCACTCGCTCTAGCTGATAAATTTGATTCAGAAATTCATCTTCTTTTCGTGGCACGTCATCTTAAGGACTTTGATAGAGTCTATGTACCGATTCCCTCTATAGATAAATTTGAATCTGAGATTTTGGATGGAGCTAACAAGAAGATAAGAGAATTTTCGAACGAATTCTTTGCTGGCTGTCGTTTGTGTTCAGAAAAAGTAGTAGCTGGAGATGCAGCTGAAGAGATAGTAAAATACATAGAATCAGAGAGAATGGACATCGTCGTTATGGGCACCCATGGGAGGAAAGGACTGGACAGTATCCTTTTCGGAAGTGTTGCGAAAAATGTTGTTAAGATGGCAACAGTACCCGTACTGACTGTAAATCCTTACAGGGTAATCCTGCCATAACCCCCACAAAATAATCGAATATCCATATAATATCCTTGATGACCAATTACCGTGGTTTTTTATGCCAATCGCTGATTCTTATTGAAAAAAGGTCGAATTGTTAAAAGAAATAGAAGATACAAAGCAGTATATTTTTAGCAGAATAAAAGTTAAACCTAAGATTGGAATTGTTTTGGGGACTGGGTTGGGAAGGCTTGGCAACCGGATAGATGGAAAGAAAGTCTTTCCATATGAAGATATACCAAACTTCCCAAAGGCAACATGTGAAGACCATCAGGGCAATCTGATCCTTGGTTCTCTGGGTGGAAAAGAAATCGTTGCAATGCAGGGCAGGTTTCACTTTTATGAGGGCTACTCTATGAAGGAGATAACCTTCCCTATTCGTATCTTTAAGTCATTAGGCGTTGAAGTATTGATAATAACGAATGCATCGGGGGGGTTAAATCCTCAATTCAGTCCTGAAGATATGATGTTGATAGTGGACCATATCAATCTCACAGGAGATAACCCCCTTATTGGGTCGCATTTATATACCTTAGGTCCTCGGTTCCCTGATATGTCCCAGTCATATACAAAAGACCTGCTTCTTCTCACTCAACGAATTGCATTAGAAGAGAAGCTCAATCTCCAAAAGGGAGTATATGCATGTGTGCCGGGACCAAGCATGGAAACTCCGGCAGAAACTCGTTTTTTAAGGATAATCGGGGCTGATGCTGTCGGCATGTCAACTGTTCCTGAGGTGTTAGTGGCTGTTCATTCCAGGATGAAAGTACTGGGGCTGTCCGTAATAACAAACTTGAATTTGCCTGATTCTATGAAACCTCATTCTTATGAAGAGATAATCGCAACTGCAAATAAGACTGCACCCCGCTTAATGAGACTAATAGAGAGGGTAATTGAAGAAATAATTCTGTAAAAATGATGAAAATAATTAAAAATAACTATTGAGTTAACTCCGAATAAAAGAAATTTCATGTTAATTAATTAAAGGGATATAATTTTTAAGAATTTATCAAACAGCTTTCGTCTCTCTTTTTTTAGAATCGAGACGTTAGCCATAATATTTTCGGAGCGAAATCAATAACCATTTAATTAAAAATAAAGGAGTAATGACTGATGGTTAAGGTAGGGATTATTGGAGGCTCCGGTCTGGATGACCCAGATATTATTAAGTGTCCAAATGAGATAGTTGTTGAAACAGATTATGGAACACCCTCTTCTCCATTAACTGTTGGAAAGATAGGTGCTGTCGATGTTGTACTTCTTGCTAGGCATGGGAAAAAACACCAGTTTAGCCCTACGCTTGTCAATTATAGGGCAAATATAAGGGCATTGAAGGACCAGGGGGTTACTCATATCATTGCAACAACCGCTTGTGGCAGTCTGAAAGAAGAGGTCGAAAGGGGTGACTTTATAATTGTCGATCAGTTCATAGATTTTACAAGACACAGGAAGATAACCTTCTATGAATCATTTAAAGATGAAGCGAGACATACCCCCATGGCAGATCCGTTTGATATTGGGCTGCGTAGTGCATTATATGAGACTTCAACAGAACTTGGTTTTAAGACACACAATGGGGGCACTGTAATCACAATAGAGGGGCCAAGATTCTCAACAAGGGCAGAGTCGAAAATGTTCAGGCTATGGGGGGCGGATATTATAAACATGTCGGTAGCCCCTGAAGCGATATTGGCAAACGAAACCGGTATTCCATATGCAGTTGTTGCAATGTCAACGGATTATGACTGTTGGAAAGAGGATGAAAAACCGGTTTCATGGGAAGAAATCACAGAGGTCTTCAATATGAATGCAGAAAGGGTTAAGAAGCTTCTGATAAAAGTTATTTCTAAAATAAAATAATCGAGGTGCGTATTGTGGATCTAAAGGAGAAGATAAGGGCTGTTCCAAACTGGCCGATTGAAGGTGTTATGTTCAGAGACATAACAACACTTATGCAGGACCCTGATGCATTCAGACATGCATGTGATGAACTGTACAATCGTTACAAAGACATGAATATTGACAAGGTTGTTGGAATTGACGCAAGAGGATTTATCTTCGGTGCAGTTCTTGCCTATAAGCTCAATACAGGGTTTATCCCGGTGAGAAAGAAAGGGAAGTTGCCTTATAGAACAATCAGCGAAGAGTATACACTTGAGTATGGTAAAAATGTTGTTGAAATGCATGAGGATGCAATCAAAAAGGGAGAGAGAGTCCTCATAGTCGATGATTTGATTGCAACTGGCGGCACTATTTGCGCAGCGATAAAACTGGCAGAAAAGCTCGGAGCCGAGATTGTCGAGTGTGCCTTTTTGATTGAACTGCCAGATTTAAAAGGCAGGGAAAAGATAAAAGGCTATAATATATTTGTATTAACAGAGTTCGAAGGAGAATAGAAGATCTCTATTTTCCTAAAACCAACGCCAAAATGCCAAAGATATTGATTACAAAGATCATTGGAGTCAGATCTTCGTATTTCCCTGAAAACAGCTTTATCAGCATCCAGCTTAAAAAACCCCAAACTATGCCTTGAGTAATAGAATACGTCAATGGGATTAAAACAAGACTCAAAAAAGCAGGAATCGCATCATCAAACTTATCCCAATGTATCTTTAAAATCGGCCTCATCATAAAGACACCCACCAATACTAAAGCAGGTGCAGTGGCAATTATAGGAACAATAGAAAGCAAAGGTGAAAGAAACATGAAAGGCAAGAACAAGAGGCCGGAGATAACTGCTACAAGACCTGTTCGACCCCCCTCCTCTACCCCTGTGGCTGATTCAATGTAGCTGGTCGTGGGGCTTGTACCGAAAATTCCGGATATTACGGTACCTATAGAATCCACTGTTAATGATTCTTTCATATTGCGCGGGTCACCTGATTCATCGGTTAGGTTGCCAGCTTCTGCGACTCCCATAAAAGTGGCGATCGTATCGAACATGTCTGTAAATAGAATCGTAAAAATTACAGGAAACAATGCCAGTTTTAAAGATCCGAAAAGGTCGAGTTTGAAAAGTATGCTGAAATCCGGAGCGTCAACAAACCCCTGCCATGTTACTACCGCTGCATTGGTATGATTGACAGCCGCTGCTTCGCCCCAAAGTCGTCCGATAGGAATACAGAGCAATGTGGTAACAATAATACCCAGAATAAGTGCTCCCTTGAAACGCTTTACAACCAATATTGACGTTATGAAAAAACCTGCCAAAAAGGTAAGCGTTATTTCATTTAAAGGGCCACGGCTGATAAGCGTTGCATCATTTTGAACGATAAAACCAGCATTTTTAAATCCGATCAAAGCAATAAACAATCCGATCCCAGAAGCGATCCCAAAGCGTAACTGCTTCGGGATTGCCATTAATATCTTGGCCCTGACATTCGAGATGGAAAGTAAAAGGAAAAAAATCCCTGCCCAAAAGACAGCTCCCAAAGCCGTTTCCCAAGGGACTCCCATACCTATGACAACAGTAAAGGCGAAAAAGGCATTTATGCCCATCCCTGGCGCAAGGACGATAGGATTTTTTGCATAGATACCCATCATAATACTGGTAAAAGCACTCGCCAATACTGTTGCGGTCAGAACTCCGCTAAAAGGCATCCCAGCATTACTGAGGATAGCCGGATTTATAACGATGATATACATCGTAGCCATAAAGGTTGTAATCCCTGCAATAACTTCGGTCTTTAAATTTGTCTTGTTCTTTTTGAACTCAAAAAAATTATCCATTCTTTGCACCCCTTTGATTGAAACGATTGGTTTACAAGTCCTCAATTTGCTGTATAATATAAGTATAAAAAATATACAAAAATATAGAATGTTATGAAGAAAGTTACAAGCCATTTTAATGAAAAAGTTGATGTTCTTATCAAAGGGGGAACTGCACTTACCCTGTGTACGAATCATAAAAAAATTGAAGACTGCGCGATTGGCATAAAAGAGGACACCATAGTTGGCATCTTTAGACTAGAAAAAGGAAAAGACCTCTCTATCGAAGCAAAGGAGGTCATTGATGCCAAAGGTTGTGTTGTTATGCCTGGGCTTATAAATGCGCATACCCATGCAGCAATGGTTTGTTTCAGAGGACTGGCTGACGACCTTCCTTTGATGGATTGGTTACACAACCATATCTTTCCTGCAGAATCCCTCAATGTAAACGAAGAACTGGTTTATTACGGAACCATGCTTGCATGTGCCGAGATGATCAAATCAGGCACAACCACTTTCTGTGATGGGTATTTCTTTGAGGATCAGGCTTTTCAGGCGGTCAAAGAAGCGGGCATGAGGGCCATCCTGGCTCAGGGGGTTATCGATTTCCCAACCCCTGATGTAAAGAACCCTGAAGAGAATGTCAAAAATGCCGAGAATTACATTATAAGACATAAAAAAAACAACCTTATATCTCCTGCTGTCTTTTGCCATTCCCTTTATACCTGTTCATCACAAACCCTTAAAGAGTCGAAAGAACTTTCCAAAAAGCACAATGTATTCTTTCTTATACATCTTAGTGAAACGCTAGGAGAAGTTCAACAAATAAGAGAAAAATATGGTATATCTCCAGTCAACTATTTAAAAAAGTTGGGTGTCTTGGATGAGAATCTCATAGCAAACCATTGTGTCTATCTGGAGGATAATGAGATAGATATATTAAAAGAGTATGGTGTAAAGATCATACACAATCCTGAGAGCAACATGAAATTGGCATCAGGAGTAGCCCCTGTTCCGGATTTTATATCAAGAGGGATTCCTGTTGGTCTGGGGACAGATGGAGGTGCCAGCAACAATAATCTCGACATGTTTCAAGAGATGGACACAACTGCAAAACTCCATAAGGTCATAAGGGGTAACCCAACTATAATGAATGCAAGACAGGTTGTGAAAATGGCAACCCGAGGAAGTGCAAAAGTTTTGGGACTCAGTCAAAAGGTTGGTACAATAGAAGTGGGGAAAAAGGCAGATATTATAATAATCGATATGAATCAGCCTCATCTTACACCCCTCTTTAATATATATTCTCACTTGGTGTATTGTGTAAATGGGTCAGATGTAAAAACCGTTATTATCAATGGGAAGTTGATTTTAAAAGACAGAAAGCTTACGACGATCGACGAAGGGAGAATCATGGAACAAGTAAGGCGGTTCGCTCTCAAAGCAAAGACTTCTCTGAATAAGATGAACTCAGGCATTGACTTTAATACTAAAAAGAGTTAATATCAGCAAATAAAAAAGGGCGATTAGCTCAGGGGATAGAGCGTTGGTCTCCGGAACCAGAAGCCGTGGGTTCGAATCCCACATCGCCCACCAATAATAAAATAGAACCCTCGATGAGGAAGAGAAAGAATCTCAATGGACTTCTGTGAAGAGGAGGCGTAGCCTCTCACAAAAAGGAGCCTCTATAGGTTCGTAAAGTAAAACTGTATAGATAACACATTATAAAAAGAAATCCGATATCTGGACTTTATCAATCAAAAAATTTCCAATTAGACAAATACAGAGTTTGAGTAAGATATTCATTTTTACATACAAAAGAATATACTCCTTATTGCTTTGCTCTATTAAGACGAAATCATTGAAACCATATCCCCTCTTTTGACCTAAAAAAACCAAACGTCGTTGATCTGTTATCATGTTTACATGGTTTTTTTCACGTCTAGCTCAAGTTTTCATAATCATTACAAGAATTTTTGTTCGTATAACAGAGCATAAGACCATCAAAAAATCGTATCATTGTATTGCTATGAAATAAAAAAGTATCAACAGGCTTTGAAAAAGCTAAACTCTTTATAAACAATCTTCTTTGGAACTTATGCTTGACAACACAAGGTTTGCTTGCTTATACTTCTTTATTGTATTAGGTATCTTTTTTACAGATAATTTCAAACGATAAACCACGTTTAATTCTTAAAACGACTTAAAACTACAAAAAAAACAGGCTCAGATAACCCCCCTCTAAAATGAAGATACTGTTGATCTATCCTCAGATTGATTCTGTTCTTGGTACGAACCACGGCCTTGCTTCTATTGCAGGGGTATTAAATTCCAACGGCCACCAGTTTAAATTGCTCCATGTATCAGAGAAGTATAAAGGAATCCCCAGCAACTATGAGATTATCAGATTAATTGAGATGGAAAAGCCTGGTTTGATTGGGTTTTCTGCGATGACTCAGCAAATGCCATGGATTGAAGAGCAGAGTATAGCGATCCGAAAGGCTTTTCCAGATTTAGTACAGATTATTGGTGGTGTCCATTGTACCATGGTCCCGGATGAAGTACAAAACACTCACCTATTCGATTATATCTGTGTCGGCGAAGGTGAATATGCCCTCTTAGAGTTGATGGACGCCCTTGAGTATGGTCATCCAACCGAAGAGATACCCAATTTGAGAATGTGGCGAGATGGCAAGCCCGTAGTGAACAAAGTAGCACCATTCCCAGATTTGGAGACCTTACCACAACTCGATTATAGCATCTTTGATATGAGCGCTATTTTGGCACAGACTCGCGGCTGGATGGGGATCCTGACTTCCAGAGGTTGCCCTTATAAATGTACATACTGTTTTAACCTTGAGATTGTGGATCAATATGTTAAAGATGGGGCAGCAAAGAGTGCAAAGGATTATCTGCGTCATTTCCCTATTGATATTATAATGGATGAGCTAAAAAATCTAAAACGGGAATATCCTCAAATCAACACCTTCATCTTTGATGATGATCTTTTTACACTGAAAAAACAATACGTACAGGCCTTTTGCAGGGCGTATATTGAACATGGTATTGACTTGCCTTTTGTCGTCAATGGCCATGTAAATTGCTTTGACGAGAAGTCAGCTGCTGCTCTGAAAAAAGCAGGCTGTATTATAGTAAAATTCGGCTTAGAGTCAGGTTCAGACCGGGTGAGGCGTGAGGTATTACGCCGTTATATGACGAATAAGCAAATCGAAGGCTCTTTTGCTGCTGCACATAAAAATCTTCTTCATTCCTCTGCGTTTATTATGATCGGCCTGCCTGGTGAAACCCACACCGAGTTGATGGAAACCCTTGAACTTTGTGCAAAGGTTAAGATGGGCCGTTTTCGATGGGCCCTCTTTTTCCCATTTCCTGGTACTGCAAGCTACGAGATTGCTAAGCCCTATATTGATAAGGATAAGATGACAGGGATGGGCAATTACTTTGATGGTTCCTGTTTAAATTTTGGTGATGGTTACGATCTATTTTTGGATAAAGTAGGAAAACTCTGTAATTGGTATGTCAATGCGCTTACGGATTGGGAATGTCGCCCTATCTATGAAGCACTGGTACACAAAATAGAGGCAATGGATCAGGATACTTGGCTCATGGAAAAAGATAAATTGGTTGCTTATGATCGCCAGCTTTCCGAAGACTTAATAGAGAAGGATGTCCTCCACTATACCATCCGTTATTCCAACGTGATGGGCGTGCGCTCTGACTATATCAAACAAGAGCGTGAGCAGATTGCTTCTGGTGAAAAAGTAAGAAGTGTTACATACTCCTTGGATGTGGGATAAAAAACACGAACAAATGATTCCTTCACTAAAATCTGTTAATATAATCGTGATTCGCCTCCCAAATTGGGTTGGTGATATTGTAATGGCATCTCCGGTTTATGAAACACTCCGTTTAAATTTCCCCGAAGCAACTATTATTGCCTGTGTAAGAGGCTATGCGCGAGGCATTGTCGAGCACGGCCCATGGTTTAATCAGGTGATTGACTGCAATGATAAAACCCTCGCTGGATTGAGGAAGGTTGTTAAAGATGTCAGACAACTCGATGCTGATATGGCATTACTGCTTACAAATTCTAACCATTCCTTTATTACAGCAAAATTGTGGGGTATTCCGAAGGTATACGGCTACCGCAGAAATCTATTAAGAAGATATTTTTTAACCGGTGGTCCCAAGCCCCAAAAACAGGGGAAAGATTATAAGCCCATTCCAATGCAGGAATACTATTTAGAGTTGTGCCGTTACTTACAATTAGACATGCCTGAGCCGCCATGCTCTAAACTCTATACTACACCAGAGCTGGATGCCCTTTGTGCCAAACGGCTTGCCCATTATGGCATAGAGGATGATCATTTTCTCATTGGTCTAAATCCTGGTGCGAGTTATGGAGCATCCAAGTGCTGGCCGATAAAGTATTTTGCAAAATTAGCCGATATGGTTCAAAGCCAGCTCAAGGCAAAGATAATCCTCTTTGTCGGGCCTGGTGAAGAAGAGATCGCTGAGGCTATAGTTGCAGCATCCAAGGCAGAGATTATCAACACAGGGCCTGACAAAATTGATCTCGCTGAATTAAAACCGCTAATAAGGCGCTGCGCTCTTTTGGTGACGAACGACACGGGACCGCGTCATTATGCAGTGGCCTTTGATGTACCCACAGTTGTATTGATAGGACCAACCAATCCGGAGTATACTGCCACTAACCTTCAATTCACATCGGTTATTCGGCGGGACATTCCTTGCTCGCCTTGTCATAAAAGAATCTGTCCAACTAAGCACCAATGTATGGTAGAGATTTCACCTGAGATGGTATTTGCCGAAGTGAAATCAATATTGAGGGAAAAAGCCGATCATGAGACCGGAATATTATCGGAAAAGATGGATTAAACTGAGAAAAAAAGCCCAAAGAGAAGAGATAACTCATCTTGCCCGTCATACGGCACTTTCTTTTCTCGACCGTTATCTCTACAGCGATCTCTTTGACGCAGAATATATTGATCTTCTGTGTGAAATGGCAACTTATTTTGACAACGATGATCTCAACAATATTGCTGCTGATGCATTGTTTAGCATCGTTATCGAACAGCTTTGTGATGATTTCGAAGAACTGCAAACCGAAACATATAATCGCCTCATCTCTCAAGTGATCACCTTTTTACGCCAACTCCCGCAATGTGAGGAATTGGATCAGCATTTAAAATTGTATGGACTCCAGACCCGGCAACATATCTATGATCGAATCGAATCGATTCGAGCGAATAGCGATCGAAGAAAACAATTAACGAAAAATCCTAAAAAGGTGTTGCTCTTATCGAGGGTCACTATCGGTGCGGATGTAGCAATATCGAGTGTTTTTTGCCAGCGTCTGATACATCGCTTTCCAGGTGTAGAATTGGTGCTTATTGGTTCGCCGAAATTAAGGGAAGTTTATGCAAGCAATCCGAAGGTTCGCATTCAACCATTTCACTATGTACGACGCGGGAATTTAATCGAACAAGAGTACTTCACCCGACTGATATTCTTTTATCTCGTTCTCCACTACAGTGAGCAAACCCAACCAGGAATTAAAACGTTCGATTAAATTCCCG